>WFTL01000104.1 GCA_015485495.1 Planctomycetaceae bacterium | reverse complement strand
ATTGGAAGAAGTACGCAGAAAAAGACTGGAGAGGCTTCGTCAGCAGGAACAGGAGCCCTCCGACGCCGAGGAGTGAGTCCGGGCAGCGGACGTGCCATGGTTCCCGGGCATGGACAGCGTCTGACCAGATCGTTCAGTCCGGACGGGCTTCGGAAGGCTCTGTCAAGGGGCAGCTACTGCCCCTGAGTGGGGGCAGCACACGGAGGTGTGTCATGCGTGACAGTCTGAGTCGACTCGTCGAGGAAGGGCGGATTCGGGGCGGTCCGCAGGCATCCAGCCCGGAGGACGGGCCGAACGGGGCCTTCCTGATCCGGGTGCCGGAGACGGGGGTGGTGCTGCGTGTTCGGGCCAGCAACGGAGCCCGATGGCTGGAATCGGGGCTGCCGGATCCGGTGTGGGAGCATGTGCGGCGTCTCTGCCGGGCCAGACGATCTGATGCGGTATGGCGGGCACGGTGTGGGATGCGTTATCCTTTGAGTGCGGGGTGTGTGGAGAAGGCACGTGGAGGCATCTGTCGCGATTCTGAAGCGGGGTGGCCTGCGGCTGCCGAACTGCTGCCGCGACAGACCTGCCAGAGACAAGACGGGCCGCTGTAACCTGTCGACGGGATGATCGGGAGACACCCTGCACATGACGGTGATCGAAAAGCTGGGACAGTTTTATCTGGGACGTGTCCACGACTTCGAAACAAATCGGACACTGTCCGAAGAAGTCCACTACGATTCGGCCGACCTGACCACCCATGCTGTCTGCGTGGGAATGACCGGAAGCGGCAAGACCGGACTGTGTCTGACTCTTCTGGAAGAAGCAGCCATCGACGGGATTCCGGCGATCGCCATCGATCCCAAAGGGGACCTCGGGAATCTCATGCTGACCTTTCCGGATCTGAAGCCGGAAGATTTCGAACCCTGGGTGGATCCCGCGGAAGCAGTCCGCCAGGGACTGTCGGTGTCAGACTATGCAGCTCGTACCGCAGAACGGTGGCGTCAGGGGCTGGCCGAATGGGGACAGACGCCGGAACGCATCCGTCGGTTTCGCGACGCCGTGGATGTTTCGATCTACACGCCGGCCAGTTCCGCAGGCCGGCCGCTGACGGTGCTGAAATCCTTCCGGGCGCCGGATGCCGGCGTGCGGAACGACACGGAGGCGTTCCGTGAGCGGATCATGGCAGCCGTTTCAGGTCTCCTGGCGCTGCTGCAGATCGATGCCGACCCTGTCAGCAGCCGCGAACACATTCTGCTGTCGACGATTCTGGGATCGTTCTGGCGGGAGGGAAAGTCGGTGGACATGGGCACGCTGATTCGCGCCATCCAGGCTCCGCCGTTCGACCGCGTCGGTTATCTCAGCCTGGAATCGTTCTTTCCGGCCGCCGACCGTTTTCGCCTGGCCATGTCGCTGAACAATCTGCTGGCGTCGCCTGGGTTTTCCGCATGGATGGACGGGGAGCCGCTGGATATCCAGCGCCTGTATTACACTCCGGAAGGGCGTCCGAAGCTGTCCATCATCTCGATCGCGCACCTGTCCGATGCCGAACGGATGTTCTTCGTGACGATTCTGCTGAACGAACTGACCGCCTGGATGCGGAGTCAGGCGGGGACATCCAGCCTGCGGGCGCTGCTGTACATGGACGAAGTGTTCGGATACTTCCCGCCGACGGCCGCTCCTCCGTCCAAACAGCCGATGCTCACACTGCTCAAACAGGCGCGCGCCTACGGACTGGGATGTGTGCTGGCCACTCAGAACCCGGTCGATATCGATTACAAAGGGCTGTCCAACGCCGGCACGTGGTTTCTGGGACGTCTGCAGACCGAACGCGACAAACTGCGCGTGCTGGACGGTCTGGAAGGCGCCGCGGCATCCACGGGAACAGCCTTCGACCGGGCGCGCATGGAACAGCTTCTGGCGGGACTGGACAGCCGGGTGTTCCTGATGAACAACGTGCATGAAGACCAGCCGGTTCTGTTTCACACACGCTGGGCCCTGTCGTATCTGCGGGGGCCGCTGACACGGCGGCAGATCGAAACGCTCATGGCTCCCTGGCATGAATCGCAGTCGACCGTGAAAACGGCTCCCGGAAACCGGTTGTCGGAACAGCCGGCCGCGGTGGAATCAGCTCGTCCGGTTCTGCCACCGTCGGTGTCGGAATCGTTTCTTCCCGTCACACGTCCGGCTGAAGACATCATTTACCACCCGGCGCTGCTGGGCAGAGCGCGTCTTCACTTCGTGTCCGCCCGGTTCGACATCGACCAGTGGCAGACAGTCGCGCTGCTGCGGCCGACAGGAACGGACACTGAGCCGGACCTGTGGGACGATGCCGAAGAATGGGACAGCCAGGCGTTTCCTGATCCGGAACCCCATCCGGAAGCCGACGCATCGTGGGCCCCGCTGCCGGACGAACTGTCTCAAAAAAAATCCTACAGCCGATTCGCGTCGCTGCTGAAGGACTTTCTGTACCGCCGCCGCCGACTGCGGGTCTGGACATGCCGGGCTCTGAAGGAACAGTCTCGACCGGGAGAATCGGAAGCGGATTTCCGGATTCGTCTGCAGCATGCGGCCCGGGAGGCCCGGGATCGACAGATCGGGCGGCTGCGGTCCCGGTATGCATCGAAGTTTCGAACGCTGGAAGATCGCATCCGCCGGGCCCGTCAGAAGATCGAACGGGAGAAAAGCCAGCACCGTCAGCAGTTGTTTTCCGCAGCCATTTCATTCTTCACCGCATTCGGAAACGCCCTTTTCGGCCGGCGTCTGGGAACCGGAGCGAATGTGTCGCGGGCCGGAACGGCCGCGCGTTCGGCGAGTCGTGTGTCCCGCGAAGCAGAAGATGTGCGCCACGCCGAAGAATCGCTGGAAGTTCTGCTGGAACGTCAGAAGAAACTGGAAGAAGAAGTCGAAGCCGAAGTCCGGGCCATTCAGGACCAGTTCGATCCGGACCGGCTGGAACTGACCGTTCAGGAAATTCGACCGCGCAAGGGGGATCTGAGCGTGGAGGAGGTCGCGCTGGTCTGGCTGCCGTACACGACGGACGACCGCGGGCAGGCGGTGCCCGCATTCTGACCGTCAGGCTGCAGAATAGATTCCGTCGCAGACGGTGGCCGTCTTCTGGTCCACCAGATAATCCAGATGGGACTGAGCTTCCGCGCATGCCAGAAGCAGATGCATTTCCCGCACTTTTCCGAAGATGGCCCGGGCGGCTGCATGAACGGTCTGAGGTCCCTGGTGGCGGAGCAGTGCGAGGATCTGTTCGAGCCGCTGCTGGTGATGTTCGTACAGTTCCTGGCAGCGGCCGCCCAGATCGGAAAACGGGTCGCCATGCCCCGGCAGGACTTCATCGATGTCCGGTGCCAGTTCCTGGCAGGTTTTGAGCGAGTTCAGGAAGTCGCTCAGCAGGCCCCGATGCTTCAGGTCGCCTCCGCCGATATTGGGCGAAATTCCGGGCAGCACGTGATCTCCGGAAAACAGCACGCGGCCCAGCCGCAGACAGACGGACCCTTTCGTATGCCCGGGAGTGTGGATGACCTCAAGTTCGGCTCCCCCCAGATCGATCGAATGTCCGTCGTGCATCGCCGTCGGTGTGGCGGGCTGCAGAGTCCACTGAAACCGTCCGGTGCCGCTGCCGGTCGGACGTTCGGATTCCGGAATCCGCCATTCGGACATTCGTTCTTCGGCCAGAGAACGCCAGCGGACACCATCCGGATCCACGTCGGAAATCGATGCAGTTTCGATGTCATGGATCAGGATGTCGGCACCGGATTCCTGTTGCAGCCACCAGGCTCCGCCAATGTGATCGATGTGTTTGTGAGTGAGCACAATGCGGCCGATGCGGGATGTGTCGATCTGAGCATCCTGGAGTGCCTGCCGCAGTTCTGTGTGAGCCTTTTCGGTGGCGACTCCCGTGTCCACCACGGTGACCGGATCGGAATGAATCACATACACACGGTTGCGGCCCTCGAAGAACGGATTGGGCACGCGCAGAACAGAAATGGGAAAAGGAGCAGAACGGATCATGCGGGATTCGCCAGGAAGGTCCGAACAGGGCCGCGAAAAGATCGCTTCAGGCAGGATCGTGGACGGAAACCGGGCTGTTCGCTGTCGACACGGCTGTGTCGGCTTCGGTTCTGCGAGGCTGCGTCCTGTCCGTCATGGACAGGAAGTGGCGGACAACGCGTCTGTCGTACTCGTCCGTCCGGACGGACCGGGCCATGTTGTGCCGGGCCCGCCGGACCAGCCACAGACGGTCGCTTCCACCGAACAGCTCGGCCAGCGCTGCAGCGACATCCGGTGACACGTACGAATCACGCTGTCCGGAAATCAGCTGCACGTGGGTGTGGTCCAGACCGACGGCTTCGTTTTCCAGATGAACATATCGACAGTGCCGTCGCCGTTCACTCAGGCGAACCGCCCGCTGCAGAGTCTGTTCGATATGCCATTTCGGAAGGATTCGAAAACAGAACTCCGGGATGATGTAACGGCCGAACCGATGGACGAAGTGCCGGGCCATGTCCATCGTGCCGAAGGCGCTGTCTGCCAGAACGGCCCGCACGCGCGGATACCGGCAGGCGGCTGCCAGAGCCGCCACCCCGCCGCGGCTCACCCCGAACAGTCCCAGCGGCAGCGTATTCAGCCGTTCGTCCGATTCCACGAATTCCAGGACCGCTGCAATGTCCCTCATTTCGTATTCCGTGACCCAGTGAATCGGCGTGTAATTCGGATCCGGGTCACTGCTGCCCTGGCCGCGAAAGTCGAACCCCAGCACGGCGAACTGATTCTGCAGCAGTCCATGGCAGTAGTGTGAGGCCATCCAGTGGTTGCCGTTGAGTTCGGGACAGAACACCACCAGACCGATCGGCCGGCCGGATTTCGGCAGGTGCAGACTGCCGCGCAGGGTCATTCCGTCGGATGTCTGAACACAAAATGTTTCGGCGTCGGGCGATTCTTCGGCGGGAATCACACCGAATGGCGGAACTTCTTCGAACACATCGCAGACGCGCGCCACAACATATCTGCGAAAGACCAGTTCCGCGGCAAACAGGACAGCTCCGGCAGCCGGCAGGATGTACAGCAGAGCTGTCAATGGGAAACTCCGAATCTCACACGCCCCAGGCACACGCCCCCTGCTGCATATCCTGTGATACGCCTCGGGGGCCGTCAAATCAAAACATCAGGCGGCGAACGCGGAAAGGATGAGTGCCACATTCTGGCCGCCAAAACCGAAACTATTGGAAAGCGCGGTCCGGATCGGTACCTGGCGGGCCTGGTTCGGAACGTAATCCAGATCGCAGTCCGGATCGGGCGTTTCGTAGTTGATCGTCGGCGGCAGGACGCCGTCGCGGATGGCCAGCAGACAGGTGATCGCTTCCACGCTTCCGGCGGCGGCGATCAGGTGCCCCATCATGCTTTTGATGCTGGACACCGGGACGTTGTCGGCATGGTCCTTCAGTCCGCCCCGGATGGCCATGGTTTCCACGCGGTCATTGACTTTCGTGCTGGTGCCGTGGGCATTGACGTAATCGATGTCCTCCGGATTCATCTGAGCGTCTTCCAGAGCCATACGGATACAGCTGATCGCGCCGCGGCCTTCCGGATGAATGTCGGTGATGCGGAAGGCGTCGGCCGACGACCCGTAGCCCCGGATTTCTCCGTAAATGTGGGCACCGCGTGCCCGGGCGTGTTCCAGTTCTTCCAGAATCAGCATTCCGGCGCCTTCTCCGAGAACAAAGCCGTCTCGTGTCAGGTCGAACGGTCGGGATGCACCGGCGGGATCGTCGTTGCGTTCCGAAAGAGCGGTCAGCAGGTTGAATCCCGTGACGCCGAACGGATGGATCATGCTGTGGGCTCCGCCGGACAGCATGGCCACCGCATCGCCGCGGCGAATGATTTCCGTGGCTTCTCCGATGGCCTGGCTGGATGCCGCACAGGCCGTCAGGCAGTTCAGATTGGGGCCCTGTGCATCGAACAGGCTGGCCAGATGGGCGGCCGCCATGTTGGGTTCCAGTTCCATTTCGAACCGGGGATTCATTCGAGACAGGAATTCGTGCGTGAATTTCTCCTGATCGACCGTCCCGTCCTTCTGCGAATCGGCCACCAGACTCATGAACTGCATGAAGTCCTGCTGACCTTCGCCGGCTCCCAGGTAGACGCCGAACTGCGCCGGATCGAACTGCGGATCGTCCGTCAGGCCGGAATCCTGAACGGCCTGAGTCGCCGCGCCGATGGCGAAACGAATGTTGCGGCCGGCATCGGCGAAACGTTCCGTATCGTCGATGTAATCTTCCAGCCGGAATTCGGGAACTTCGGCAGCGAACTTCGTCGGAAATGCGGATGCATCGAAGTACGTGATCGGGCGCACCCCGGATCGTCCTTCCTGGAGTCCCTGCCACATCTGTTCGGCCGTGTTTCCCAGGGGGGTGATGCAGCCGATACCGGTCACCACGACGCGACGTTTCATGATTGTTTCTCCGCTGCTGAAGCCGGTCCGCCTGCCGCATCGGGCACCGGGTTGTCGGCCGAACGATCCAGCAGATTCGTCTGGAACACGAAGGCCCGCTGATTGATGCGGCTCAGCTGAGGATCATCGGTGCTCAGGTGGACGAACATGATTTCTCCGTCGGCAATTCGGCGATCACCGACGTCTGCCTGGACCGTGACGCTGCCGCCTTCTTCCCGGATATCCTGAAGCTGAGCGGAATAGATGAGCTGGTCGCCGGGAACCGCCACGTCGTGAAACTCCATGCGCGGCACCTTGGCCAGAATAACGTTGTCCCGGAAGTTCCGGGCTTCGCCCAAAAGGATGCCTCCCGTCTGCGCCAGACCTTCGATGATCAGCGACGCGGGCATCACCGGAAATCCGGGAAAGTGGTCGTGCAGGTGCTCTTCTGCCAGAGACACATTCTTCACGGCCCGGGCATGGCTGCCCGATTCCAGCTCGATGAATCGGTCGATCCAGTACCAGCGCATCGGTTTTCCTGTTCCAGAACTGTCGCTCCTGGACGGCTGTCGGTTTCATCCGGTCGGCTGCACCAGGAACCGCTTCGGAATGATCCGGACTGCGACCCCGGCAGCCCGGTCCCGGCCGTCAGGACAGACGAGACGCCAGGAAGCGGCAGATCATATCGACGGTGAACAGGTCCGGAATGGCCGACACCTGCGGATCCTGAGCGAACCGATCGATATCCGCATGGGGCATTTTTTCGCGGAGCTGTTCGATCCCTTCCGGGGTCACTTTGCCGTCTTCGACCAGCCCCGAATCGGCCGCCGCCAGATTCTCCGGGAACAGCTCTCCCCGAGGAATCTTGATATCGAATTCCTTTTCCAGACGGAACACGATGTCCAGAAAATCGATGGATTCGGCTCCCAGGTCACCGATCAGCGTGGCTTCCGGCGTGACTTCGTCATCTTCCAGCCCCAGCGCATCCACCAGAACGTCACGAACACGGGCATAGATCTCTTCACTGGACGGCATGTTACTGCTTCTCCTGATGTGTACACGTTCCTGAATCTCCGTTCCCCGCGGAGACATCACATGGTGTGGCGTGATCGGAACAAAAACAAAAAAGGAAGGAAATCTCCCAAAAGGAAAGAATTCGTATGTGGACCTCGCCGGATGCGGAAACAGAAACGAAGACGGACGGTCCGCTCCGGTTTCCCAAAACCTCTTCCTGCATGCAGCGGCGCGGATTGTAGGAAGACCTCCGGTTCAATGCGACTGCAGAACAGGCTGCCGGCCGTTCGGTGTTTCGTGCGGGACTGCATACCCGCCGGCCGAAAGGGAACCGAACCGCAGCAGCTCGCCGGAATCGGTGCTTCCGGTCAGAATCCTCCCAGAGTCAGACCACCGTCGACGGTGAGCACCTGTCCGGTGATGTAGGACGATTCTTCCTGAGCCAGGAATCGGACCGCATGGGCGATGTCTTCCGGTTTTCCCAGGCGACGCACGGGAATTCTCTTCCGCAGATCAGCGCCGGCCGCACTCACAACGGCTTCCGTCATATCGGTTTCAATGAATCCCGGAGCGACCGCATTGACCGTGATGCCGCGACGAGCCAGTTCCGTGGCGATGCAGCGGGTGAATCCCTCCACACCGCCCTTGCTGGCCGCATAGTTGGCCTGTCCGGGATTCGCCGTGGATGCTGCCACGCTGGACATGTTGATGATGCGGCCGTAACGCTGCGACATCATCTGCCGGGTCGCGGCCTGACAGAAATTGTACACGCTCGTCAGGTTCGTGGAGATCACCGCGTCCCAGGCGTCCGGTTCCATGAGCGCCAGCAGGCCGTCCCGGATGATTCCCGCGTTGTTCACCAGAATGTCGACGCGTTCCCACTGCTCCGCCAGCTCCTCGATGATCCCGACGGCCGCATCGTGCGACCGGACATCTGCCTGAATCGCCCGGCATTCTCCGCCACCGGATTCCACCTGCTGCACCACCTCCTGAGCGGCTGCTTCGTTCGAATGATAAACGAACGCCACTCGGGCCCCGTCGGCTGCCAGCGTTTCCACGATGGCTCGCCCGATGCCCCGACTGCCTCCGGTGACCAGCGCCACACGACCTTCCAGACTCATAAGATGATTCCTGTCCCGTTTTCTGGTTTCCACTGAAGACGCCTGCCGTGGAACCCGACGATCCGGTGCCGTCGGTCCCCGCTATTGCTGATTCCGTCACGTGCCCGATGGACGAATCTGGTCGTACAGTTGCCTGACCGCAGCCTGCATGTGCTCTTCATTGCCGGCCAGTCGCGGCCGCTCTGAAGCCAGAGACCGCTTCGAGAGCACAATGCGTGCACTCACCGCGGATTCCCCGTCGACAGTTCCCGATGCCGCAAACAGGGCCTGGTCGTCCGTGTTTTTCTTCATGGTGGCCGACACGCACAGAGTCTGGCCAGGCTTCAGAAAACTGTTGAACTTCACGGCTTTCACCAGCTTCGGAAGAATCAGGCTGTACCGGAACTCATCCGTGACGCGGCTGAGCCATGCACACGACTGCACCATGGCTTCCACCATCATCACGCCCGGCAGAACGGAAAATCCCGGAAAGTGATCCTGAAGATACTCCTCAGCCAGCGACACGTTCTTGCGGGTTCGAATCGACTCGCCCGGAATGAGCTCATCGATGCGGTCGACCAGACAGAATTTCATGAAACCCTGGCCCCCCCCAGGAAACAACGACGGTCATGCCACGCGACCAGCCACCGACATGGCCGTCCACGGGCCAGCGACCGTCTGGCCGTGTGTCGGAGACGTCAGGCTGTGACGGAGTCGGACAGGTCGAGCGACAGAATGGGCGAACTATAGAGCCCTGTTTCTGCCGCCACAACGCCGTGCATCCGGGAGCAGCAGGCAATCCTGTTTGCGAGAGCCGCGCGGGAATCTCGTGGAAATCGAATTCATCATCGAGCCGCATTCAGGTGATTCCTGGCGGCAGTCCGGCAGGTCGCGAAGGGGATTGGGGAGTTTTTGTGGTTCTCTGAGGCCTTTTCCGGGGCGACGAGCCGCAAAAAATCGGGCCGGTTCGGCCTGTTCCGACAGGTGGAAACTGTGGTGTTCGGCCGTCGTTCGAGGGATTTCACGGGCCCGGAGCAGACGGATGAGTTTTGGGATTTTGCGGGATTTCCCCCATTTGTCTGTTCCAATCCGTGTTGCCCGAAATAAAAGTCATATCGTTGAGATCTTCCAAAAGGTCTCAGACGGCCAATCTGCCCCATGTGTCTTCATGTGTTCTGTTTTGTCTATCTTTGTTGTTCTTCCTGAAGGTCTCATGTTATATTTTCGCAACGGTGGACCAGGTGGTCAGGTCGTCTGCCTGGGGCGATTCGAGGGTCGAGGGGGTCGGAAAGGGCCGTTCTGATCTGACGGCGCATCCGGAGAACGGACGAATTGCGGACCTGTCATTCGAGGGTGTTCTTCGAAGGGTCACACGTATCTGAATCAGTGGATTCGAGAATCAGTGGATTCGAGGAGGAGTTGGGAGACATGCGTTTTGTCCTGTCACTTGCAGCCGCAGTCGCAATGACTGCATCTGCACAGGCTGGCTGCTTTGGCAGCAGGTCCAGCTCGTGCTGTTCTGCTCCCTGTGCTTCGGACTGCAGCCCGTGCGGCGCCAGTTCCTGTGGCACAGCGTGTAGTCCGGCACCGGCATGTGGAACGTGGGAAACCGTCGAAAAGACGGTTCTCGTTCCGGAAATGGTCACAGAAACCCGCACCGTGACGGTCATGGTGCCCCACACAGAAGAACGTCAGGGCACTCGGACAGTGTGCCGGACCGTGTGGGAAGACGTCGAAAAGACCTACACGGTCATGGTGCCCCACAAGGAAGAACGTCAGGGGACTCGGACAGTGTGCCGGACGGTCTGCGAAGACGTGGAAAAGACGTACACGGTCATGGTGCCGCACAAGGAAGAGCGTCAGGGCACTCGCACCGTGTGCCGTACGGTCTGGGAAGACGTCGAAAAGACGTACACGGTCATGGTGCCGCACAAGGAAGAACGCCAGGGCACTCGGACAGTGTGCCGCACGGTCTGGGAAGACGTGGAGCAGACCTACACGGTCTGCGTGCCGGTGAAGGAAGAACGCCAGGGCGTCCGCAAGGTCTGCCGTCGCGTGCCGGTCACGAAGACCCGGACGGTCTGCAAAGATGAAGGTCACTGGGAAGAACAGCCCTGTGGCGGCTGCAGCAGCTGCGCTCCGGCCGGCTGCAACGACGGCTGCAATTCCGGATGCGGGTCTTCCTGCGGCGGATGTGCTCCGGCTTCCTGCTGCACGCGTCGTGTCTGGGTTCCGAACATCGTTCAGCATGAAGTCGAATACACATGCTACGAAACCGAAGTCGTGGAAGAACCCTACACCTACTGCGTGACCACGTACAAAAAGGAAGAACGGACTCGCACGGTGAAGGTGGCCCGTCAGGTGACGGAAGAGGTTCCGTACACGTACTGTGTCACCGTGTGCAAGCCGGAAGAACGGACCTGCACGGTGAAGGTGGCTCGTCAGGTGACGGAAGAGGTTCCGTACACGTACTGTGTCACCGTGTGCAAGCCGGAAGAACGGACCTGCACGGTGAAGGTGGCCCGTCAGGTGACGGAAGAAGTTCCGTACACGTACTGTGTCACCGTGTGCAAGCCGGAAGAACGGACCTGCACGGTGAAGGTGGCCCGTCAGGTGACGGAAGAAGTT
>WFTL01000103.1 GCA_015485495.1 Planctomycetaceae bacterium | reverse complement strand
GACTCATGCAGCAGCAGCTCGATCAGCCGGTCCGCACGTTTTCCATCGGCTTTCCCGTGGAAGCATTCGATGAACGGGCCTGGGCCCGTCAGGCCGCCGAACGGCTGCAGACCGATCACCGCGAAGCAGTGGTCGACCCGGACGCCCTGCAGATGCTGCCGCAGCTGATCTGGCACTACGATGAACCGTTCGGAGACAGCAGTGCCATTCCCACGATGTATCTGTCACGGATGGCGCGGGAACACGTCACCGTGGCCCTGACCGGCGATGCGGGCGATGAACTGTTCTGCGGTTACGACCGATACCGGGCCGTCCGCATCGCCGGACGACTGGACAGCATCCCGCGGTCCGTCCGGCGGCTGCTGAGCCGGATGGCGGCCGCCATTCCGAACGATGTGCGTCAGAAGTCGTTTCGCCGTCGTCTGCGGCGGCTGCTGGAAACACTCAGCCAGAACCCGGAACGCCGATACCTCAACTGGATCAGCATCTTCACACGAGATCGCCTGCAGGAACTGGTCAGCGACGATCTCTGGAAACTGACCGAAGAACACGATCCGGCTCAGCACATCTTCGACGCCTGGCGACTGTGTCCGGATCGGGATTTCGTCACCCGCACAACGGCGACGGATGTCCTGACCTACCTGCCCGGCGACCTGCTCACCAAAGTCGACATCGCCAGCATGGCCACCAGTCTGGAATGCCGCAGTCCGCTGCTGGATCATCGGGTCATGGAACTGGCCGCCCGCATGCCTCTGGAAGTCAAACAGTCGGCCCGCCAGAGCAAACGGGTTCTGATCGAAACGTTTTCCGATCTGATTCCTCCCGATATCAGAACGCGAAAAAAGATGGGTTTTGGAGTCCCCATCGACCACTGGTTCCGCGATGAACTGCGCGAACTGCTGCACGATGTCCTGCTCAGCCACCGCGCGTCTCAGCGGGGCCTGCTGCGTCAGGATGTCGTGCGCCGCCTGATCGAAGAACACACCTCCGGCGTATTCGACCATGCCTACCGCCTGTGGAATCTGCTCTGCCTGGAACTGTGGCAGCGCATGTTTCTGGATCAGCCGCCCCCTCAGACCGCTCCACAGACCCTGCCCTGAAACCGGAAGGACACCGCCCATGATGCTCCGCTGCGGCCTGAACATCGCGCTTCTGACTGTGCTGATCTCACCGCCGATCGGCCGCCTCAGGGCAGCCGCGGCCGACGAAGGCTCCACCGACCGGATCGTGCGTTTTCAGGTCCGGGCCAGCCACATCGATTCACGAGTGCGGTCGTATCCCGAAATCGGGTTCGTTCTCGAAACCGCCGATGGCCGGCCGGCGGACCGGCAGCATGCCGCCGTGGACCCGACCGCTGCTTCGCGGGGACGACTGGTCATCTGGCTCATGGGATATCGCCGGGAACTGTTCGACCGTCTGGCCGGCTGGGGGCTGCACGTCATTCAGCCGCACTATGCCCGTCAGTGGTTTTCTGTCTGCTGTCAGCAGCGGCCGGTGGATCCGCATTGTCGAGGCAACATCCGCCTGGAGGCCGCAACCGGGGAAGACTTCAGTTCCGACGTACACATTGAAAAACCGGACGGGATGACGGAGCGGTCTGTCCGGTTCGTCCGCTGGCTGAATGCACAGCACCCGCAGGGACAGTGGAATCAGTTTCTGAACGACACGGAAAGCGACCTGCGCTGGGAACGCGTGATCGTGGCGGGTGCTTCGCACGGAGCCACCACCGCTGCACGGTTCGCCAAACATCGCCGAGTGGCCCGCGTGGTCATGCTGTGCGGCCCGCGCGATCAGTACCAGCAGTGGCAGGCCCTGCCGTCCGCCACGCCTCCGGAACGGTATTTCGGGTTTTCCCACGTTCTGGATGCCGGCTGGACGGGACATCACTACTGTCGGTCGTGGGAGATGCTGGGCCTGCACCGATTCGGTCCCGTCGTGAATGTCGATGACACCGCTCCGCCGTACGGCAGTTCACGGCGTCTGGTGACAGCATTCGATGTCGGTGGAGACGTCCGCCGTGCCCATACGCTCGTCATTCCTGGTCCGTCCGCTGCCCGCGGCGCCGACGGTTCTGCGATCCATACAGACGTGTGGCATTATCTGTTCACTCATCCGGTCGAACAGACGGGCCGGCCTGTCGCCCGCGACCCGGCGTGCGTCGTCGAACCACAGACCGCAGCCAACGGGAACTGAACGATCCGAACGGGAACGGCATGTGCCTGGCATGTCCTGCTCAGACCGTCTCGGATTGATTCTCGCGGGAAAACGGGTCACACTGACATTCGATAAGGATGTCGTTCGGAAAGCCCCCCTGGGGATGGCCGGCTTCCTGCTGTCTGGCGAGTCAGATTCATGAAACCAGCGCTGCTGATTGAAAACGGGCTGCTGTTCACGGGCGATTTTCGGGACCCGGCCGCCCTCCGTCACATTCTCATCGAAAACGGCCGCATCAGCCGCATCTCCGAACAGCCGCTGACAGCCCCGCCCGGGGCCCGTGTGATCGACGCATCGGACCGCTGGATCACACCGGGATTCATCGACTCCCACACGCACTACGATGCCGAAGTGATCGCCT
>WFTL01000102.1 GCA_015485495.1 Planctomycetaceae bacterium | reverse complement strand
GCCGGCCGTGCGGTCTGTCCGCCGTCTTGAATCTCGGACAGGCAGCAGGTAAAGGTGGCCTGCGTTGTCAGTGTGCGTCGCGCACCAAAGCCCTCGCCGCCGGAACGGTCGGCGGCCGGGTGTGGCGTGATGCCCGAACCGATCGCCGGGAAAACCATGTCCGGATTCACGTCACTCGACTGGGCCATTGTGGTTCTGTACCTGACCGGAACGGTTGTTGTCGGGCTGTATGCGAACCGCCGTATCAGAAATATGGCGGATTACATCGTAGCCGGTCGTTCCCTGGATTCGTTCATCTCCGTGGCGACCATGCTGGGCACGGAAATCGGTCTGGTGACTGTGATGTACACAGCTCAAAAGGGATTTCGGGGAGGTTTCGCGGCCTTCCACATCGGACTGGCGGCCGGTCTGACGTGTCTGCTGGTGGGGCTGACGGGATTCATCGTCGTGCCGCTGCGGCAGACGGGAGTGATGACGATTCCCGAATTCTACGGACGCCGCTTCGGAACCGGCGTGCGTATTTTCGGTGGTCTCATTCTGTCCATCGCCGGCATTCTGAACATGGGAGTGTTTCTGAAGGCCGCCGGCGTGTTCGTCACGTCGCTGACGGGCATGACCGATCCGGCTGCGGTCCATGTGGTGATGACGGTTCTGATCGCCTTTGTGCTGCTGTACACGATTCTCGGCGGCATGGTTTCAGTGGTCATCACGGACTACGTGCAGTTCGTGGTGCTGGCCTTCGGGATGCTGACGGTCTGCCTGCTGGCCGTCAGCCGTCTGGGCTGGGAACCCATCGTGGACACGGTGCGCTCTGTCCACGGCCGGGCAGGTTTCGATCCGTTCGATCAGGATGGTTTCGGACCGTCCTACGTCGTGTGGATGCTGTTCACGTTCGGGCTGGTGTCCTGCGCCGTCTGGCCGACGGCCGTCATGCGGGTCTGTGCTGCCAGAAACGCGCAGGTGGTGCGTCGGCTGTACTGCTGGTCGTCGGTCGGCTTCATGACACGATTCATCATTCCTCAGTTTCTGGGCATCTGCGCTCTGGCATGGTTTTACCGGCACCCTGCCGCCGCTGAAGGATTCTTCAGTGCGGACGGAACACTCACTGTGAATTCTGATGACACGCTGCGGGCCATGCCGCTGTTCCTCAGCCAGATGCTGCCCACCGGACTGATCGGGCTGATGGCGGCCGGCATGCTGGCTGCTTTCATGTCCACGCACGACAGTTACCTGCTGTGCTGGTCGGCCATCATCGTGGAAGACGTCATTCAGCCGGCCACCGGAAACCGGCTGACTCCGCGAACCCGCCTGCTGCTGGCCCGCACATTCATTTTTCTGACCGGACTGTTTCTGCTTGCCTGGAGCATCTGGTATCCGATGGGACAGGACCTGCTGGACTATCTGGCGGTCAGCGGCGCCATTTACTTTACGGGAGCCTTCGCGGTTCTGCTGTGCGGTCTGTACTGGAAACGTGCCAGCCGCACCGGCGCGTATGCGGCTCTGGCCGCCGGCGGATGCGCTGTGCTGGGCCTGACACCGATTCGCCGTGCCCTGCGGCTGACGAACGAAGATCTCGGAATGACCCTCACCGAAGCAGACATCGGTCTGGCCGTTGCGGCTCTGGCTCTTTTGCTGATGGCCGTCGGCTCGTGTCTGTTTCCCGACAAACCGTCCTGCCAGGAATCCAGCTGATGACAGAACCGGACCGTCTGATGGAATCGAACGCTGCTGCCGAAGTTCGGAGCGCAGGGGGGATTTATCTGCGGTCTGCCGTCTGCCGGACCGACATCCTGCCTGAAAAAGCCGGGGAACGCTGATGGATGCCTGGGCCGTGTTCTGGGGAATCGTGCTGGCGGCCGTGCTGAGCGTGTTTGCTGTTCTGGCCGTGGTGGTGACCATCGGCGGATTCTTCGACCTGAAGACTCTGCTGGCCGCCGGCGACCGGGCTGACGACCAGGACGATTCCGGCTGTTTTCCTGCCGGACAGCAGCGGGCATCATCCGAGTCCGAAGCCTCAGACGTCTGATCGGATCAGGACCGGACCGGCGGGCGAGGGAACGGAGTCATGGGGATGCATCGTTTTCCGGCGTCGAATTCGGGTGTCCGATCCGCTCCAGAAACTGCTGTTCCGTCAGCACCTGGACACCCAGTTCTCTGGCCCGGTCCAGCTTGCTTCCGGCTTTGTCGCCGGCCACCACGAAATCCGTGCGTTTCGAGACGCTGCCGGCCGGTTTTCCGCCCAGACTGCGGATGAGCTGTTTTGCGTCGTCCCGGGTCATTCGAGTCAGCGTTCCGGTCACGACCACTGTCTGTCCCTGCAGCGGTTTTTCGTCCGATTCGTCCACCGGAGCAGGGGCTGTTCCGGTGTTCAGTCCGAGTTCTTCCAGTTCTTGAATGAGCTGTCTGCCGGATTCGGAATGAAAAAAACGGTACACCGATTCGGCAATGACCGGACCGATTTCGTCGACGGCCGCCAGGTCTTCGACCGACTGTTCTGCGATCGCCGACAGCGACCCGAAGGCGGATTCCAGAATACGGGCGTTGTTTTCGCCGACGTGACGGATGTTCAGGCCGGCCAGCAGGCGCCACAGAGGCCGGGATTTCGACTGTTCCAGACCGGCCAGCAGCCGGTCGACCGATTTTTCCCCCATCCGATCCAGTTTCAGCAGTTCGTTGCGCCGATCCTTCAGACGATACAGCGATGCGATGCCATCGACCAGTCCGGCTTCCAGAAGCTGTTCAACCAGTTTTTCTCCCAGACCATCGATATCCATGGCACTGCGCGACGCGAAGTACACCAGGGTTTCCCGAAGCTGAGCCGGACACTGGGGATTCGGACAGCGGATGAAAACACCGTCGTCGTCCCGCTGCACGGCCGTGCCGCATTCCGGACAGCGGTCGGGAAACCGAAACGGCTGTTCCTGGCCGGTTCGAGCGGCCACATTGACGCGCAGCACGTGAGGTATGATGCGGCCCGCTTTTTCGACCAGCACCCGATCTCCGATCCGGATGTCCAGCCGTTGGAGTTCATCGCGGTTGTGCAGGCTGGCCCGGGACACGGTGGTTCCGTCGATGACCACCGGTTCCAGATCGGCCACGGGGGTGAGTGTTCCCGTTCGGCCGACCTGAACGGCAATGTGCCGCACGCGTGTTTCCGCTTCGTAACGTTCCCATTTATAGGCGCGGGCCCAGCGCGGAAATTTCGATGTTTCCCCCAGTCGGCGCCGCAGGTCGAATGAACTGACTTTAACCACGATGCCGTCGACTTCGAACGGCAGTTCGGGGACTTCTTCCACGAGTTCCGCCATCGTTCTCTGCAGGGAATCTCTGCCGACAGCCGTGCGTGTCCCGGGGGTGACCGGAATTCCCAGATCCCGGACGGCATCGAAGAATTCCACGGCCGTCTGCCAGCCGATTCCTTCGCAGTATCCCGGCCCGTGTGCCAGAAAACGGAGCTTCCGGCGGCGGGTCATGGACGGATCCAGCAGTTTGAGTGCACCGGCGGCCGCATTGCGGGGATTTCGGAACGGCTCCTCGCCGCGTTCTGCCTGAGCGGCCTGGAAGGCGGCAAAATCCTCATTGTGAATCAGAACTTCTCCTCGGACTTCCAGAACGGGCGGCGGCGTTTTCGTGTGCAGCCCGAGCGGGATTCCGCCGATCACCCGGGCGTTCGATGTCACGTCGTCTCCGGCGGCCCCGTCGCCCCGCGTCACAGCCCGGCTCAGCCGGCCTCCTTCCCAGATCACGGCCAGAGCGACGCCGTCGATCTTGTATTCGACCGTGCATTCCGGATCCTGGCCGTCCAGATCCTTCTTCAGACTGTCGTACCACTGCAGCAGTTCCTGTTCGTCGAAGATGTTTTCCAGCGACAGCATCGGAATGCGATGTGTGACGGTCTCGAACCCGTCCACCGGCTGACCGCCCACCCGCTGTGTGGGGCTGTCCGGAGAAGCGAATTCCGGATGGTCTTTTTCCAGTTGTTCCAGTCGCTGCATCAGCCGATCGAATTCGCGATCGCTGATTTCGGGAGCGGCCTGGACGTAATACAGGCGGTTGTGCCGCTCGATTTCTTCCCGCAGCCGTTCGATTTCCCGCCGGACGGACGTGTTCACACCTGGCGCCTTCGACAGAATTCTGTGATCCGCACTCCATCGTAGGGACCGCCGGATACAGCAGCAACGATCGGCTTCTTCGGGGATCCGGATGTCGAACAACGGATGCGTGCTGTTTTTCGACGGGAAATCATGAGTCGGCCGCGAGGGCAGCCGGGGCGAAATCCGGCCGAACGGTTCCGCCACACATCAGTGACGGAAATGCCGCCGACCGGTGAACATCATGGCCATGCCGTGTTCGTTGCATGCGGCAATCACCTGTTCGTCATTCCGGGAACCGCCCGGCTGAATCACGGCCGTGATGCCGGCGGCGGCCGCTTCATCGATGCCGTCTCGAAACGGGAAGAAGGCATCGCTGGCCACCACACCGCCGGCAGCGCGGTCGCCGGCTTTCTTCGCGGCGATGGCTGAACTGTCCAGTCGACTCATCTGCCCGGCGCCGACTCCCAGCAGCATGCCGTCTTTGGCGATGACGATGGCATTCGATTTGACGTGACGGCACACCGCCCAGGCGAATTTCAGATCGGCGATTTCCGCATCGGTCGGCTGTCTGTCGGTGGGAACAGTCCACTCGGCGTCGTCCTGCGGGGCATCGTCCCGGTCCTGAACCAGCAGGCCGCCGCTGACGCGGCGATAATCGGCCGCACCGCGTCCGGCATCGGAAAATTCGACTTCCATCAGGCGGACGTTCTTTTTCCAGCGGGGACGGGTGGTGAGAATTTCCAGGGCGTCCGGGTCGTATCCTGGAGCGATGACCGCTTCGATGAACCGGCCCGGTTCGGTCATCTGTTCGGCAGTGGCCGCATCGACAGATCGGTTCAGCCCGATGATCGACCCGAAGGCACTGACGGGATCGCCGTCGTGTGCCCGCGTGAAGGCTTCCGCGAGTGTCGCGGCCGTTGCGCAGCCGCAGGGATTGGCATGTTTGATCACACAGGCCGCCGGTTCCCGAAAATCGGCGACAAGGGCCCGGGCCGCGTCCAGGTCCATGAGATTGTTGTAGGACAGTTCGCGTCCGTTCACCTGGCGGGCACAGGCCAGGGACGTGGGCGGAGGCGACGGTTCCACATAAAAGGCCGCCTTCTGATGCGGGTTTTCGCCGTACCGCAGTTCCGTTTTCAGCCGAAACGCGGGAGCGAACTGTTCCGGCCAGGTCTGTGTTTCGTCGCCGGTGATCTGCGCCATGTAGTCGGCGATCATGCGGTCGTACCGGGCGGTGGCTTCGAAGGCGGCCGCCGCCAGCGAACGGCGGAACGCGTCATCGAAACGGTCTTCCTTCAGGCGATCCAGCACCTGGTCGTACTGCGACGGGCTGGTCACGATGCCCACATGAGCGTGGTTTTTGGCGGCCGACCGAACCATCGACGGCCCCCCGATATCGATCTGTTCGATGGCTTCCGGAATGGTCACATCCGGCCGGGCCACGGTTTCCGCGAACGGATACAGGTTCACGACGACCAGTTCGATCGGAACGATGCCGTGTTCTTCCATGGCCTGAGCATCTGACGGGAGTGTCGGCCGTCCCAGGATGGCTCCATGGATCCGCGGATGCAGGGTCTTGACCCGGCCATCCATCATTTCCGGGAATCCCGTGTAGTCGGCCACGTCGATCACGGGCAGGCCGGCTTCTTCCAGAAAACGGCGGGTCCCGCCGGTGGAAAGGATTTCGAAACCGAGTTCCACGAGCTGTCGGACGAAGGTGTCCAGCCCCTGTTTGTCGCTGACGCTGACAAGAGCCCGCCTGGCCTGTGTCATGAGTGAGATCCCGCTGCTGATGCGCGTCCGGAAATCCGTGAAAAAACCGTGAACAGATTCCGCCCGGCGGGCCGGAGACTGCTCACGGCATGCGGAATCTAGTGACGGTCTGTCGGAGGGTCAATTCAGCGCTCAGACGTTTGCTCAATTGAAAATCTCCGTCAGAATCGTTCGTCCTGCGTCCCTGCCCGGATCGGGATGGCCGGCTTGTCCGAGGTCCGTCCGCCGCTTTGTCACTCTGTCGTGGATCTTCTGTCATGTGTGATTTCGTAACGTTCGGGGAAATCATGATGCGGATGGCTCCGCCCGGTTTTCTGCGTCTGGAACAGACGCTTCCCGGTTCACTGGATGTGACCTTCGCCGGAGCCGAAGCCAATGTGGCCGTATCGCTGAGTCTTCTGGGAGCCGATGTGCGTTTCGTGACCGCACTGCCGGACAACGTCCTGTCGGATGCCTGTCAGCGGACACTGCGCGGGCTGGGGATTGACACGTCGCACATTCTGAGAACGCCGCAGGGGCGCCTGGGGATTTACTTCGTGGAATCCGGAGCGAATCAGCGGCCCGGACGAGTCACCTACGATCGGTCCGATTCGAGCATCAGTCTGATGACGCCGGATGCCTGGGATTTCCGGTCGGCTCTGAATGGTGCCCGGGCGCTGCACGTGACGGGAATCACTCCGGCCCTGTCTCGGGCCGCTGCCGAATCGACACTGGCGGCCGTTCGTGCGGCCGGAGATCTGGGGCTGCAGGTGTCCTGCGACCTGAATTTCCGCAGCCGGCTGTGGAACTGGGAACCGGGGACCGATCGCCGGACACTGGCCGGCCGCACCATGGTCGAGATCCTGCCGCACGTCGATGTCCTCATCGCCAACGAAGCGGACTGCGGCGATGTGCTCGGCATTCATGCCGGCAGCAGTGATGTGGAGGCCGGCCGTGTGGACGTGTCTGCCTATCCGGATGTGGCCCGGCAGGTGGCCGCACGTTTCCCGCGTCTGAAAATCATTGCCACCACGCTGCGGGAAAGCATTTCGGCCAGTCACAACAACTGGGGCGCCATGCTGTTCGATGTGGAACAGGACCGCGCTGAATTCGCTCCCACCGCCGACGGTTCATTTCGGCCGTATGAAATCCGCAGCATCGTCGATCGCGTGGGAGGCGGCGATGCGTTCGCTGCCGGACTTCTGTTCGCCCTGAATCATCCCGACTACGACAGCCCGCACAAGGTCATCGCCTTCGCCGCGGCCGCATCCTGTCTGGCTCATTCCATTCCCGGCGATTTCAATTTCAGCCGGCGGGCGGAAGTCGATGCTCTGGTCCAGGGACAGTCGTCCGGCCGCGTTGTCCGCTGAAAAGCCTGCGGATCGCCCTGGTGGTCTGTGGACCCGAAGAAATGATGCGGGTATCGTCTGTTCGAACGGGCGGCCTGTGGTCTCCGATGCCGCCGACAGCAGGCCGCTGTTCGGAATTCTGAATGTCCTCTTTCGTGAAACCCCGGCGTCATCATGCAGCGCGAAGAAGTCCTGAAAGTCGCTTCGCTGGCCCGTCTGAACCTGTCGGAAGCGGAAATCGAAGCCTTCCGACTGCAGCTCACCGACATTCTCGACTATGTGGAAACGCTGCAGGAGGTCGACGTGGATGGTGTGGAACCGATGCCGCACGCGGTCGATGTGTCCAACGTGTTTCGCGATGATGAACCGGGGGAATCTCTGCCCCGGGAAGCGGCTCTGGCCAACGCCCCGAAAACGGACGGACGTTGTTTTCTGGTCCCGAGGATTCTCGACCAGAAAAATGCCTGACCACACTGTGCCTGACCACGCTGTGCCGGAACGCATGACGTCTGGCCGCATGGTGCCGAGCGGTCCGGTTTTCAGGTGGAGCCTCGACCGATGCCATGCCGGACTGTCAGGAAATCCGGGTTTCCAGCCGCTGCACGGCCTGTTTCAGTTCGTCGACTTCCTGACGCAGGCGGCGAACTTCGTCTTCCAGCGGTGTGACGGCCGTGCCGGCATCCGCAGCCGGTGCGGGCGGTTCGCCCGGTTTCGAGGCGGCCGGTGACGGCTGTTCACGATCCGTGTACCAGGTGTGATCCACCACCACACCGCGCCGATCCAGCGGTCCGCTGGCCTGAACGAACCCCTTGTCCTGCAGCGCCTGCAGTTCACTGCGGAGCTGTTCCTGAGTGTCGATGCGTTTCATGCGGCTGACGCGGGACCGCAGTTCACCGGGCTGCTGCGATCCGCGCAGCAGCAGTTCGGCCACAATGGCGAACTGTGCTTCCGAAAAGTCGAACCGGTATCGCATGTAGTGGCGATAGCGGGCGGCCCGGCCTCCGTCGGTGAAGACCTCAGCGATGAGCTGCTGTTCGCGGAGATCTTCCAGAGCCGACAGGATGTCTGTTTCTTCATACTGAGTGACCGGATTCCGATTGCTTTTCTGGTTGCAGGCTGCCGTGAGTGCCTTGAGCGTCAGCGGGTACTGATCGGGCGTGGTGAAGGCTTTTTCCATCAGGGATCCGATGATCCGCCGCTGAATGGGAGTGAGCTGTCGGATGGTGTTCTGCGGCTGCTGATCGTCCATGGCAGTTCGTGACGTTTCGAAGGATACTGCCGGATGGCGGCAGCAGAAAGAAGCAGGATTCACAGTACGATGCGCCGCCCGGTCCGCACGGATTCGTCGACTGCGGAAAGGAGCCGCCGGACGGGGCGGGCGGATGCGAACGGAGCCGGATTGGAAGCTCCTTTCGTCAGAACGTCAAGCAGACCGGTCACCGGATCGCTGCCGGCTCCTCTGTCGAAGTCTTCGGCCGACAGATCAACCACAGCCGCCGTCTCACCGCGGGCCAGAAACACACGGTCGTCCCGCACGATCCAGTCGCCCTGTTCACAGTGGAACCGCATTTCCTGGTGCCACCGAGCGGCGTTTCCTGTGAAGGCCATGGAAAAAGGAATCGAACCGTCCAGATGACCACATAAAAACGTCACAATCGGAACGCGGCTGGATCCGCAGGACTGCACGGCCGCCACATCGATCGGTTTCCGCTCCGTCGCATACACGATGGCATCGATCTTGTGGCTGCCGGCGTCTTCTGCGTAACCGCCGGCGATCACATTCGGGTCATTGCGCCAGGTGCCGGTGATGGTCGATTCCCAGTTCTCACTGCTGATGCAGACGACCGAACGAACAGTGCCCAGGTGCTGTTCCCGAATTCGCTGTCGGACAAAACGAAAACCGGGCCAGAAGCGGCGCTGCCATGCCACCATGGCATGGCACGTCGCGTGTTCTGCCCGAACAATCAGATCCTCCGTCTGCCTGTCCGTGCAGGCCAGCGGTTTTTCGGCCAGCACGTGGCACCCGGCGTCCAGACACGGGCAGATCTGTTCGTAGTGGTGATGCGGCGGTGTCGCGATGACGACGGCATCCGGCTGAGTTTCCAGAGCTTCAGAAAGAGAAACGCAGACGCGGGCATCGGGAACCAGGCGGCCGCGGAGGGCTTCGGCTGCGGCCGCGTCGCGGTCAACCAGCACGGTGACGGATGACCGGGAATCGTTCGTCAGAGTTTCGGCATGCACCGCACCCATGCGGCCGCAGCCGACCACGGCGAACGTCAGCGGGCGATTCATTGCGGAATCCGATTGAGCGTGTACCAGGCCTGCGGGTGCAGCAGTGGTTCGCCCTCCTGGCTGCGAACACCGGATGCCGTCAGTTCATGAACGAACAGTTCCCGCAGACCGTCCACTTCCAGGCGAACGGTTCGTCCGTCGTCCGAAACATCGGTGCACCGCACGGCAAGCTGACGTGTCTGGATTTCGTCACTGCCGTATGCTTCATGGTACAGATAGGTGAAACTGCTGACCGTCCAGCTCCGCGGATCCTGAACGGATGCGCGGTCGACCGGCCTGGTGAAAGTGACTTCGAATCCTCGTGGACGGGCTCGGATTTCGTGCATTTCGAACGGGACGCGCCCCGTCCAGATCAGCCGCTGCAGGCCATACGAAGCCGTCCCCAGACTGCTCCAGCCGCGATTCGTCAGACCCGCGTAGATGCTGCCGTCGGGGGCCTGTTCCAGACGCAGAACGGCCGAAGCGAATCGGGAGCGGAACGGAAAACAGGCTCCCTGGTATTCTCCGCCGACCTTTTCCAGAAACACCCGCAGCATGGCGGCCTGTGTGAATTCACCGACGAACATCTGTCCGGCGAACGGACCGAAGGCTCCGTCGCTGCGATCCAGCAGAATGTCGGTCGTCGACTGCCCGGCCTTTTTGTACGGAAACCAGACGGCCGGCGGACAGAGCTTCGGATTGGCCCGCACCGCTTCCGGATAGGGGAGCCCTCCTGTCGGGCGATGGATCTCCTGCAGCGGAGACCCCGGCAGTCGGCAGGATGCCAGAGATTCCACGTGGTGAAAAAAAGCTCCCTCCCGCATGTGGTGCAGAGCGTTCGTGGCGACCCAGTTGCCCTGCTGTTCCGTATAGAACATGTCGCCGGCCGCATTTCTTCCCAGTCCGCAGGGAGACCGCATGCCGGCACAGACAGGAACCAGGCGTCCGTCGCGCGTCACCTTCATGCCCCATCCGCGCCAGCGTGCCTGACGATAGCCGAATGCCGGCTGCCGCAGTGTGCGGCGCCGCTGCGCGTCGTTCAGGCCCATACCGATGTTCAGGGTGATCCACAGACTGCCGTCCCGGCCGAGTTTCGGTCCGAAGGCATATTCGTGGTAATTCCCGGTGACGCCCCAGCCTTTGGCGACGGTCAGGTATTCATCGGCCACCTGGTCGCCGTCCGTGTCGCGGATCCCGGTCAGTTCAGTTCTTTGAGCCGTATAGAACACGCCGTTGTGCCGGATCAGTCCCAGCGGTTCGTGCAGAGCGCAGGCGAATCGGTGGTAACGAACGTCCTGGGGCGGATCCTGACCGACGCCTTCCAGAATCCAGATTTCTCCCTTGCGAATCGCCACGGCCACACGATCGTTGTCCAGAACCGCCAGACCGCTGACTTCCAGAGCCAGACCACCCGGTGCGGGCTTCCATTTTTTCGACCGCGATGACGTGGGAGCCTGCGACGTCGAAATCGACACGATTCGGTAGTAATCCTCTTCTGCCATTCCCGCGGCCCGATCCGCCAGCGTGTCGGAAGCAGGTGCGCACCAGATCGCCAGACACAGCAGGGTGATGATGTCGGGGCGGACTACCATACGTAGAGAACCTCCAACGCGCTCGTTCCGGCTCCGATCCGGACTCTCCATTCCTGGCGGGAACCGTTGCGTCCGGTCCAGATCACGGCGGACTGACCGCCCTGCTGCAGCGTCACCGTCAGGCCGGTTTCTGTCCGGGCCGTTCGTCCGGTCACATCGAGGGTTCGGTCGGCCGCCACGCGAAACCACAGGTTTTCCGGATGCCGGCTGTTCATCGAAAACTGCAGTGTCCGACGCAGGCGACCAGGGCCGATCGCGACAATGCGATCTTCCACGGCGACGCCGCCGGCGTTGTACAGCAGAACGGGATTCCCGTCGGTTTCCAGCCGGTAACCGCCAAACACCACATCCGTCGGTCCCGAATCGGTCAGACCTTCCGGCCAGGATGCCATCGGATCCGGCAGTCTGGCGAATTCCGCTTCGCTTCCCGGATGGATCACGTCGGTGCCCAGAGGTTCGGCATTGGGAGCGAATCGTTCGAACCAGGTTCCTCGTGCATCAAGAAACCGTCCTTTCCACAGCGTGGCCAGTCGACACCGTTCTGTGTCGAACGCAAAGTGCGTCTGTCGGGTCGAACCGACGGCCAGCGCGTGCGGTCCTGCGTGCTCCATAAAAGTGCGCAGCAGAATCGGCCGATCGGACGGCACCAGTTCCCAGGAACGCGAACGGGCCTGTGCCAGTTTGTCCGGCAGGGGAGCGTCCGGATGGTTCAGCCAGGCCCACAGAGCCGCAATCTGCCGCTGAGGATCGCCGTCGAGGACATCGGTGAGCTGACTGCGTCCGCCGGGGAAGAACGTGGGCATTCGCGTGCGGGGCCGCAGGGAACCGGGATCCAGAAGAAAATCGCGGAACCAGTCCGGTCGCACCCGCTGAGTGACGCCGTCCAGATCCACGCCCACGACTCCCGGCAGGGCGTCGCCCCGCAGTCCGTGGCACTGGATGCAGCCGGTGTCCAGAAGTCGGCGCCCGGCTTCGATCAGTTCCGGATCGGACAGGTCACCGAAAACCGTTTCGGCATCCGCCGGTTGTTTCGGGCAGTCGGCTTCCTGCAGCAGCTCAGGAAGCTGTTTTCGAACTGCAGCACCGAAAACCGGCATGCGGATTTTCATGTGCGGGCGCAGACGGACCTGACCATCCAGCACGTCTCGCAGCCGATCGGCCGGGATTTTCCATCCCACGTGGTCCAGAACAGGCGGCAGACGGCCTTCATCACCGATGTCCACCTGGCCGACTGTTTCACACCAGGGACGTCGGTAGCGTCCGACGCCGCCGGCTCCGTCACGTTCGTGGCAGGCAAAGCAGTTGAACTGCACGAACAGTCGATGCACCTGATCTGCGGCCGAACCGGTGGCCGCGCGGGCCGCTTCCGAAAATCGAACGGCCGCGCGGAGGGCATCGATCTGGACGGTATCGAGTTCGAATCGCGGCTGATGTGGTCCTGGCTGCGACACACACGCCGTGGTCTTTTCCATGTTCTGATCTGTCAAAGGCGGAACGGACGGGTCGGCTGCGGAAATCCCGTCCACATCGTGACAGGCTGCACAACGGAGCTGCACGAAGAGGGCGCGGCCCCGGGCGATCAGCCGGCCGCGTGCTCCTTCCGCTGCCGCGTCTTCGTCTGGTCGTTCTGACGGCGATGCTGCGACATCCGGCTGACTCCGAATCGCCGACAGACGGTCCGATTCCTGCAGAAGCCAGGACGCGATGTCGGCCGCTTCCAGAACACCGAGCTGAAAGTCGGGCATCCGTCCGGCGGGGCGGATGGCATGGGGAGCCAGCAGGAACCACGTCAGCGATCGAGCCGTGTATTTCGCGTTCAGCCGTCCGAAGGGGACGGATGGCACCGGACGAGCAGCCGCTGCCAGCCCGAGTTCTTCGATTTCGTCGGGATCGAGCTGGTCGAGCATGCGGTCGACAGGTGACAGACGAGCACGGGGCGGTTCGCGCTGCGGATCGGGTTCGTGACAGGCGATGCATCCGATGGTGTGGTACAGATCGGTGCCCTGTTCCGGATCCCCCTGATTCCAGAATTCATGCGGCACCGGCTGCGTCCCGCTGGCCCGGATTTCGGGGAACGGTTTCTTCAGCGAAACCAGAAAAGCCGTCAGAGCGTCGATGGTCTGTCGGCGCTGCGCCGGCGGCAGGCCATGCAGAAGATCGGGCATCAGGGTTCCCGGTTCGGTGGCTGCGGGAGACGAAAGGAACGCACGGATCCATTCTTCCTGCAGCCGGCTGCCCGCGCCGTCCAGAACCGGACCGCGCTGCGGCATCCGGTCAGCATGTTCAGACGCATGGCACGCTGTGCAGCTCAGTTCCGCCATCAGCAGCCGGCCGGCGGACGCTTTGTCCGCGTCCGTCTGAACGTGCCGGCCGAACCGTTCGAATCCAGGCACGAACGGAAAACGCTTTGGAGCTGCTCTGCCGGATTCCGAAGCCGCTCCATCAGCGTGCGATTCACGCTCATCAGGTTCAGACGACACCGAATCATTCGCTGTCAGCGGATCGGCCGCGGAATCTGTCCACACGAACTCCGCTTCGACGGCCGAATGATCGGACAGGGCCGTGACAGCATCGTCCAGGTACGGATTGACACGGACGTCGGTCGACTGCAGGGGAGGATTTTCTGTGGCCGGGACGGCCAGAAACGTGTAGTCGATGCGTTTTCCGATATCGCTCGATTCCTGTTCGCTGGTGCCGCCTCGCTGGTGAGGATGATGATGGGGCCACAGATCGAGCACGTGTTTTCCCGGCAGAGCGGCCTGAAGAATGTCCAGCAGGCGGCGGTACTGCGAATTCGGGTCTTTCCGATACGGCACCGTTCCCCGCGTGTTGAAGTCGCCCAGAATGATCGTGGGAATCTGCTGTTCTGTGTGGTTGCGCAGAAATGCGGCCAGTTCTTCGTACTGTTTGGGCCGCAGAGAATCATCGCGGGCTTCCAGATGCGTCACGAACACATCCAGACACTGTTCGGAATCGGTGTGCCGTTTCAGCCGGGCATGCAGCACGCCCTTGGCCGCGTGGCCGTCCGCCCGCAGACCGAAGTCTTCCGGGCGGCTGCAGTGCCGATAGATCATGCTGTGGTGAGCGATCATCGGCAGCCGGGTGGCCAGAACCAGCCCTCCGTTCACTCGACCGGGACGATCGGGCGCCGGACCGGTCACGACGGCGAACGTATGTCCCCAGGATGTCTGCAGGCCGCTGAGAATCGTCTGCCGGTGTCTGTCATCGAAGGCTTCGTTCAGGCCCACGATGTCGAATGTGCCCAGCAGACGGCTGAGCCGCTGCGCCCGGTATGCAGCGTCGGGCCGTTTGTTGGCCACGGCCGCCAGGCCCGGAAGGAACTGCACGTTGTAGCTGATCGTCCGAATCCGAACCGCCTGGCGGCCGGATTCGGCGACGACGGTCGGGGAAAGCAGCAGGATCGCGGAAATCAGAAACTGCAGGAATGTCGTCAACGGGCCTGGAAACATGGTCGGCATGATCGGCAGTTCGTCGATGGAAATCAAATTCGTCCAGGCGGCGAACCATGGCCTTCGATAAAGATCCGGCCAATCGAATTCCGAACGGGCCGGCTTCATGGTTGTCGGCCTTCCCGACGGGCCGTCTGTCGGCAGCGATCAGCGAACGGACCAGAACCACAGTCCCCCCAGGACAGCGGCACCGGCCAGCGCGGCCAGCGTGATTTTGATGATGCTCCAGGGACGTTCTCCCTGCACTTCGCCGCTGGCAGCGTTGATGAACACCTGATACACGCGGCCTCGGTACGAATACGCCATCAGCCAGACCGGCAGCAGCAGATGGCGGAATGTCAGGGCATCCCAGCGGGAACGAATCGACACGATTTCCTGCGTGTCGCCGCCGATGCTTCTGCGCACCTGCCGTTCGATGTATTCCTCAATGCGGCTTCGGGCTTCCTGAAAACAGACATCCAGTTCCAGGTCGTAGGTGCGGGCCAGATATCCGGCCAGGAACTGTTGTGTGAACGGGACGACTTTCTGCAGCGGCCATGGTTCCAGAGCCATCATGAAATCGCGGCGGAATCCCGTGTTGGCCAGTACGGGAACATCATCGAAAAATCTCTGAAACCGGCCGGAGACCCGCGTCCATCGGGTGCGGCGGACGCTGCGGCGGTTCTTGCCGCTGCCCACAGTCACGTAGTAGTGGACTCCTCGGCGTCCCTTCCAGACGGTGAAGGTCATCGCATCGAACGTGAAGTACGACAGATAAATTCCGTTGAATTCTCCGTCGACTCCTCGGCGTCGAAAGTCGCCGGGAGCGAACCAGCGGGACTGCACCCATTGTTTCAGACTGGCGGCTGCACTGCGGCGGTCGATCTGGAACGGCAGCACACCGTCCACCGGAATGCGTTTCTGTTCGCGCCGATGGGCCTTTTCGAGCTGTAAGGGAGATCCGCAGTACGGGCAGCGCGTGCTGGTGAGTGTACCGGTGAATTCCACGTTGCCGCCGCAGGAATCGCAGCGCAGCTCCTGGACGGCGTGGCGTGAGGCTGTCGGGTCGGTTCCGTCGGCATCGGATTCGGTCTCCTCGTCCGCCTCTTCGCGCCACTGCTGCAGTTTTTTCAGCATGGCCCGCAGATCGCGTTCCTGGACGGCCGCATCCGGCGACAGTTCGATGTCGCGAACGAATCCGCAGTACGGGCAGGTCAGCTTCTGCAGGCCGATGTGAAATTCCAGGTCGGCTCCACAGCGTTCGCAGGGAAAAATTCGGCCTCGGTCGTCATCGAACGTCTGTCCGGCGTCCTGGGAACCGACATTCGCCGACCGCCCGGTCGGTTCAGGTGCATCGTTGTCATCGGGCTGATCGGTCATGTCCGTCATCGCCGTTTCCGTTCCCGATCCGGAGGATCGGATATCGTTTTTTGCCGGCCCGTGTTTCCGGATCGGACGAACCGGTCTGCCGGACGATCAGATCAGTTCCCAGCGCGCCAGACGAAGCTGAGCGAATGGAGAGTCCGGAAGCCGTTCGTACCACAGTGTGGCCAGTTTTCCCGGAGCCAGTTCGATGGTGGAAGGATACCCCAGATCGCCGGACGCGGCATCCTGCTGAATGAGAATGGGGGCGGACCAGGTGGTCCCGTTGTCTTCACTGAGACGGGCCTGGTTTCCCAGTGGCTTCCGACGGTGGCCGTAGGTCATCAGCAGGCGGTCGTCGGACAGCCGCAGCAGGTGAGACGGCAGTCCCCAGACGCCGATGGAATACGGTTCTGCCCAGGTGGCGCCTTCGTCCGTGGAATGCGTCTGCAGAGTTTCGCGGGAACTGACCGGATTGTGATTGCGAATCTGCACGATCCAGCGGCCATCGGCGGCTTCGACCGCATGGAGTTCATGGTAGTGCAGAGGATCGTCTCCGTTTCGAACCGGCAGACGGGCCCGGTGATGCCATGTGCGTCCGTCGTCGCCGGAAATCCAGACACCGACTTCACGGTCCTCCTGCCATAAGGCGACGCCCGCATACAGCAGACGGCCATCCGGAAGACTCACCGGTCCGTGCGGACTGTTGACCGGCACCCGATACGGACTCGACCAGGTCTGTCCGCCGTCTTCGGACCGCAGCATCCAGCAGCCCAGGTGGTCGGCATGAGTGCCTTCGGGAAGCCGCCGCCAGACAGCGTCCCACCGGGCTTTCTGTTCGGCAGACAGGCGTGAGGATCCTTTGGCGGCCTGCTTCAGAATCGGTTCGAAAGCCAGAGACGTGAATGTGGTGGCCAGAAGCGTTCCGCGGGCCGTTTCCACCAGTCCCGCGTCCCGGTCGTCGATTGGACCATCGCAAATGGTGCGGGGAAACGACCAGGATTCTCCGTCATCGGCAGATCGCAGCAGGTCGATCCGCCCAAACGGACAGACATGGGCCCGGCGTCCTCCGGAACAGACAGCCAGCAGCTCCCCGGTGCCTCGACGGATCAGCGTCGGCCAGCCATGATACCGGTCCGACTGGAGACTGATTGTGCGGATGTCGCGGATGTGGGCGGGAGGAGCATCTGACAGCCGCGCGGCCAGCCGGCCACCGGTGCCGGTGACGATTCCGGCCGCACCGGCCGCCAGCAGAGAACGACGTGAGATTGTTGACATGTGCGAATTCCTGGTCATAAGGGAAGAACGGAACCACATTAGCGATTCGCACTCTTTCGTCCCAGTACCACCTGGCAGACGTCAGGGGAATCCCGTGCCCGATCCTGGCCGACGGGACCGGACGTTTCCACTCAGAAGACCCACTCAGGATTCCCGCATGATCCGTTTCGCCCTGTGTCTGAGCGGCTGCCTGTTGTCTGTATCCGCTGCAGTGACGGGGGCGGACAACGAAAATACCGACCTGGAGCCACTGACGCACAACGACCCGCAGCTCATCGTCGATCTGGGCGTCGGGTTGTGGGCGCATCCGCTGCCGATGGACTACGACGGCGACGGAGACCTGGATCTGGTGGTGTCGTGCCCGGACAAACCGTTCAACGGCACCTGGCTGTTCGAAAACACGGATGGCCAGATCGCTCTGCCCGTCTTTCAGCCTCCCGTGCGAATCGGTCCCGGACGACACAACATGCGCGTCAGTTACAGAGAAAACGGCGTCGACGTGCTGGCCGGCGGAACGGTCTGGTCCGATTTCACACAGCAGGCCTTTTCCCGTCCGCGACATATCCGGCTGCCGCAGCCGGTCTGTCCGGCGAAAAGAATTCGTGCCAATCAGTGGCATCTGCTGGACTGGGACCGCGACGGAGACCGTGACCTGATCATCGGCCTGGGCGTGTGGGACGACTACGGCTGGGACGATGCCTGGGATGAACACGGCGTGTGGAAGAACGGTCCGCTGCACGGATATGTGTTTCTTGTGGCCAACATCGGAACGGAACGCGATCCGCAGTGGGCTCCGGCAGAACACATCATGGCCGGAGACGCGCCGGTCGACGTGTACGGCTGGCCGAGTCCCTGCGTGGCGGATTTCGACGGGGACGGAGACCGCGATCTGATCTGCGGGGAGTTTCTCAACCGATTCACCTGGTTCGATAACACGGGAACGGATGCGGAAATCCGCCTGGCTGCAGGACGCCGCGTCCTCACCGACGCAGGCCAGGAACTGGCCATGGATCTGCAGATGATCGTGCCCACGCCGATCGACTGGGACGGTGACGGAGATCCGGATCTGATCGTTGGCGACGAAGATGGCCGTGTGGCCTTTGTGGAAAATGTTTCGTCGTCCGCTGCGGGTTTGGAACCGCGATTCCGTCCTCCCGTGTATTTTCGTCAGCATGCCGACCGGCTCAAGTTCGGCGCTCTGGCGACTCCGTATGCCGTCGACTGGGATGGGGACGGCGACAGCGACATCCTGTGCGGCAACACGGCCGGATACATCGGGTTCTTTGAAAATCGGGGAGGTCACCCGGTTCGCTGGGCCGCCCCGCGTCGGCTCCAGGCAGACGGCCGGACCATTCGCATTCAGGCCGGCCCGAACGGGTCCATCCAGGGCCCCTGTGAGGCGCAGTGGGGCTACACGACACTCAGCGCTGCGGACTGGGACATGGACGGCCACACCGATCTGGTCGTCAATTCCATCTGGGGCCGCGTGGTCTGGTTTCGCAACTCGGGACGCCGGCAGCAGGGACTGCCCGTTCTGGAAGCGGCCCGGCCGATCACCGTCGAATGGTCCGGACCGACTCCCAAACCTGCCTGGACCTGGTGGAATCCGGTCGGAAAGGAACTGGTCACCCAGTGGCGGACCACTCCGGAATGTGCCGACATGAACGGCGATGGCCTGATCGACCTGGTCATGCTCGATCAGGAAGGTTTTTTGAGTCTGTTTCGGCGGGTGCGGGAATCGGGCGTGCTGAAGCTGCTGCCGCCGCAGCGCGTGTTCGTGGATGAGTCCGGCACCCCGCTGCGGCTGAATGATCGTTCTGCGGGCGGCAGCGGTCGGCGGAAGATCCACCTGACCGACTGGGACAGCGACGGCGACCTGGATCTTCTGGTCAACAGCGTGAATGCCGACCTGTATGAAAACACGAAGGCGGGGCCTGACGGTCGGATCGTTCTGGTACACCGTGGTCCGATCGCCAGACGGCGACTGGCCGGTCACACAAGCAGTCCGGCCACGATCGACCTGAACGACAACGGTGTGCCGGATCTGCTTGTCGGAGCGGAAGACGGGCATCTGTATCTGCTGTCGCGATGATGCCGCTGCAACCCTGGAAACGGACTGGTGATCCGGAACCGTTTTTCATTCCGCGGAACTCTCCTGGAAGGACATGACATGGACACGACAGACCTGCCTGACGCTGCGGGCGGAACCGCAGCGGGCCGCCGGGGACTGGACGGGCTGCCGCTGCTGGCTGCCGCTGTCATCCTGACAGCTCTGGCTGCGGGGACCGGCTGGGGAATTCGCGGACAGTACGGCCACGAAACGGGTGCCATGATTTCCGGCAGCCTGGCCGCGTTGACACTGGTGCTCCTGTTCCTTCCGACAGCACCGTCCTGGTATGGAGCCCGGGCAGCGGCCATGATGGCTGTCGCCATCGGCGTGGGGGGATCGATGACCTACGGCCAGACACTGGGACTGACCCAGAATTCGGAAGTCATCGGCAATGCCGATGCGTGGTGGTGGGGCATGCTGGGAGTTGCGATCAAAGGCGGTGTCTGGATTGGAACTGGCGGGCTGTTTCTGGGAATGGGACTGGGGGGACGACGGTACGGTCCCTGGGAGATGCTTTTTCTGCTGGCAGCCGCCATCGGTCTGTACTTCCTGGGAGTGCATCTGATCAATCAGCCCTTCGATCCGGAAAACGGGACACTGCCCCGCTTCTATTTTTCCGGGCACTGGGATTTCGAACCGGAACGGCATCGGCAGGGCACCCTGAATCCGCGTTTCGAACAGTTTGGAGGATACTGGCTGGCGCTGATCGGTCTGTGTCTGTATGTGCGTCTGGTACGCGGCGACCGGCTGGCTCTGCGGATGGCGTGCATCGGCATTCTGGGCGGGGCTCTGGGATTTTCGACCGGTCAGGCGATCCAGTCGGCGCATGCCTGGCACCCGGACTGGTTCGCCGAAGGCGGACGCTTCGGTTTCGGACATCGCCTGTTCGCGCACTTCAACTGGTGGAACGTTATGGAAACGACATTCGGAGCCGTCTGGGGAGCGGTGGTGGGAGCCGGACTGTGGTTCAATCGACGGCTCATTGCCGCCCCTCCGTCTGAAGAACGCGCAACGGTGTCGCCGCCGGTGGAGATTTTTCTGGCAGTCGTGTATCTCAGCCTGGTTCTGGTGGGCGAGTTCGAGTACCTGCGGGAAGATCTGTTCGTTGCTGCCGCCAACTGGTACATCGAAATCGGGCTGCTGATCGTCTCTCTGCCGCTCATTGGCATCGTTGGCGGCCGCCTCATGCCGTGGCTGACACTGCTGGTGCTCATCCCGGCGGTGATCTGCGGAAAAACACTCGTGGCAGCACTCAGGCAGACGGACACAGCCGGCATCTGGTCCGACAATGCGGGATTCGCCTGGTACATTCTGGTGCAGGTTCCCCTGGCCATCACGCTGGTCACGGCCGCATGGCTCATTCATCGCGCCCGAACACAGACGACGGCCCGTTCCGCCGCCGTCGCTCTGGCGCTGATGTCCGCCATCTATTTCTGTCTGAACACGGTGATGTTCGGATTCCCCGACCTGACGGCTCCCATCGATGGCTGGAACACGCGGCATCCCAATCAGTGGTTTTTCCTGTTCAGCACCGCCTGTCTGGTCCTGTTTTCTTTGAGTTCTCTGATCGTGTTCCCCGGATCCGTCGGCCGTCGTGCGGAATCCACACCGCCCGGCAGCGAACAGGAACACGGTGCGGTCCTGTCGTAAAGGCAGCCGGCTGCTTTCGTTCTGTCCAGAGGTTTGTGATGTCATCTGAAGAATCCTGTCCGCCGGTTTCCGATGATCCGGCGATCTGTCGCGATTCGGCGCCAAAATCCGGTCTGCTTTCGTCGGAAGACTGGTGGGCCGTGTGGTGCGGTGGTCTGCTGCTGATCGTGTGCTTCGCCGCGGTTCTGTGGGGGGCTTCGGAAGAACGAGCCCGCCTGGCGGCTGATCCGTCGGCAGACATCACTATTTCGTCGCCTCTGAAGCCGTTTCTTGCGAAACCGGCTTCCTGGACCGACAGCCCTCTGCACGCATTCTGGCGGACCGATGCGGACCGGCAGACCGTCACGACGCTGCCGGGAATCGTCGGGGTGTTTCTGGTGATCGGTGTGCTGTTCGCCGCGGCCGTCCACGTGCGGGGCTTCTGCGGACTGGCCTTCCTGAAGGGCTTTCCGTTCGTCTTTCTGCTGGCGACGCTGTCGTATGTTCTGGCCGCACACAGCGTCGTGAAGGCACTCAACCTGGAATACGCGCTGTGGGCTCTGGCCACGGGACTGATCATCAGCAACACCGTGGGCACTCCGGCGCTGCTGCGGCCGGCTGTGCTGACGGAGTTTTACATCAAGACCGGTCTGGTTCTGCTGGGGGCGGAGGTCCTGTTTTCCCGTCTGCTGGCTCTGGGAATTCCCGGGGTGTTCGTTGCCTGGGTGGTCACGCCCATCGTTCTGATCAGCACGTATATTTTCGGGCAGAAGGTGCTGAAAATCCCTTCGAAGTCGCTGACCATGGTCATTGCGGCCGACATGTCGGTCTGCGGGGTGTCGGCGGCCATCGCCACGGCCGGTGCCTGCCGGGCAAAAAAAGAAGAACTGTCGCTGGCGATCGGCCTGTCTCTGTCCTTCACCGTGATCATGATGATCGTCATGCCGCTGGTGATCGAAGCGACGGGAATGGACATTGTTCTCGGCGCCGCCTGGATGGGCGGCACGATCGATTCGACCGGAGCGGTGGGGGCGGCCGGAGCGGCTCTGGGAGACACAGGTCTGCAGGTGGCCACCACGGTGAAGATGATCCAGAACATTCTCATTGGCGTCACTGCTTTCGGAGTCGCCGTGTACTGGGCGGCCGTTGTGGATCGGCAGCCCGTGACGGATGCGTCCGGTTCGGTTCGAACAGCGCTCAGCAGTATCTGGCAGGGATTTCCGAAGTTCGTTCTTGGATTCGCGGCCGCTTCGATCGTCTTTTCCATCCTGCATGTGTGGCTGCCGGCCGGAGCGGATCTGGTGGGAGCCATGATCAAAGGATCGACCAAAACTCTGCGAGGCTGGCTGTTCTGTCTGGCCTTCGTGAGCATCGGGCTGCAGACGAATTTCCGGGAGCTGCTGCCGTATTTCCGCGGCGGCCGTCCGCTGATTCTGTATGTCTGTGGTCAGACTCTGAACCTGTGCCTGACCCTTTTCATGGCCTGGCTCATGTACGGCGTGATTTTCGCTGACCAGGTCCGTCATCTGACCGGATCGTGATCATGCGTTCCCTGCGCGACACCGGGTGGTTTTCTTTACTGGTCTGGATCGGCCTGCTGGCTGTGGTCTGGACATGCCTGCTGCCGCACATTGCGGCGCGGCCGGATGTGGCGGCGTATCTGAAGTCGCTGGACGAACAGGGAATCGATGCGTCGGCCATGTTCTATACGGAACTGGACGCCATGGATCCCATTCTGCGGCGTCTGGAACGCTCTCGCTGAATCAGTCTGCGGCTGCCAGCGCAACGGCTCCATGAACCACGACTTCTTCGTCCAGTGCCGGAGCCGTCACGCGCCAGTCGTCTGCGAAGGGAGGAAACAGATAGCGCGCGACAGCCCGGCGCAGGGGGCTGTAAAACAGGTCTTCGCCCATCAGCGAAACGCCGCCGCCGACGATCACGACGTCCGGAGCAACCAGGGCCATGATCTGAGCGATGCCCCAGCCCAGAGTGTCGGTCGCTGTCCGGATGATGGCCTGTGCTCCGCGGTTTCCATCGGCGGCCGCCTGGCCGACGATCACCGCCGACAGCCGCTGTTCGTCGCCGCCGCAGCGATGCAGCAGGTCAGCCCGGTCCGATTCAGACAAGACGGGGCGGCCGACCGGCAGCAGCCGGTCCTGAATCCGTTCCGGTTTCTGCAGCAGGCAGGCCGCCGCCGTGGCGGCAATCCCCGGTCCGCTGGCGATCGATTCGACCGTCACGTGCGGGTCGGTGGCCTCCAGTCCGGGACGCAGATGCCCGATTTCGGCGGCACTGGGCCGGTCGGTTCCATGGACGCGGCCGTCGATCACCAGACCGCCTCCGACACCGGTGCCGACGGTGATGTAAAAAACCGTGCGGGCACCGCGCCCCGCTCCGAAATGGGCTTCAGCCAGCGCGGCACAGTCGCAGTCGTTGCCCATAACGGCCGGCAGGTTCAGGCGTTCGCGGATCCAGTCGGTGAAAGGAAACCTGTCCCAGCCGTCGACCTGATGACTGGTCGTGACGCGACCGGCCATCCCGTCGACCGGTCCGCCGAACCCGATGCCCACGCGCTGCAGGTCGTACTGTTCGGCCAGGCGTCTGCCGGTCTGTTCGATCTGCCGGAGAATTCCCTGGGCACCGTGGGCGGCAACCACATCATGGCGGACCAGTGTTTCCAGAACGGCCTGGTCGCCCCGTCCCACTCCCAGCTGCAGCTTGGTGCCGCCGATTTCGATGCCCAGAAACATGCTGCACTCAGGCGGCGTAGCGGCCTTCCCGGTTGATCCGGGCGAACACGTCGTTCAGGACCCAGTGGAACAGACACAGGTGGATGCTTTCCACCATGCCCATGTCGTCCAGAGCCACGTGCAGGCCGTCCTGCTGCATTTCCTTCAGGCGGCCGCCCTGATATCCGGTGAGTCCGAAGGTTTTCATCCCGTGGCGATTGGCCCAGTCGACGGCATTCAGCACGTTGGGACTGTTTCCGGATCCGCTGATGGCCAGCAGGACGTCACCTGGCTGTCCGTAATTCATGAGCTGCTGAACGAAAATCTGGTCGTAAGCCAGATCGTTACCCACAGCCATCAGCCATCCGGCGTTGTCGGTCAGGCTCAGCACCCGGAGTCGTTTTTTCGATTCGTCGTGAAGATCCGATTCGTGCAGAGTGCTTTTGCCCAGATCTTCGGCCATGTGGCTGGCCGTCGTGCCGGAACCGCCGTTGCCGATGATGTACACGAAATGTCCGCCTTCCCAGGCTTCATAGATCGTGTCCGCCCATCGTTTCATGGCGGCCTGGTCGATCCGGTCGAGTTCCTGGTTCAGGCGGGCCATGTAGTCTTGAGTATCCAGGGAAGCACCCAGCATCGAAAACGGTCCTTTCAGGAAGAAACGGGGAAGGACGTTCGGGAAACGAACAGTGATTCGGAAGTCATGAAAACAGGTCAGCTCAGCGCGTCGCAGGCGGACAGCAGCAGCCGTTCGGTTTCTTCGAAACTGATGCATCCGTCTGTGATGGACACGCCGTATTCCAGATTCGACGGATCACCCGTGAGTGTCTGTCTGCCGGCTTTGAGATTGCTTTCCAGCATGAGGCCCACGATGGTGTCGTTGCCGGCGATGCGCTGGCGGATCACATCGTTCCACACTTCATGCTGCCGTGTGTAGTCTTTGCGTGAATTGGCGTGGCTGCAGTCCACCACGAACCGTGGCGGCAGTCCGGCTTCATGGAGCTGTCGGGACGCTTCGGCCAGATGTTCTTCCTGATAGTTCGGTCCGCTGCGGCCTCCCCGCAGAATCAGATGCCCCAGCGCGTTGCCTCGGGTTTCCACGATGCACGTCTTGCCGTCCGCATCGATCCCAAGAAAACGGTGCGGCGCCCGGGCTGCTTCCATGGCGTTGATGGCCACTTCCAGGCTGCCTTCGGTGCTGTTCTTGAAGCCCACCGGCATCGACAGGCCGCTGGCCATCTGACGGTGTGTGGGGGATTCCGTGGTGCGGGCTCCGATGGAAGCCAGAGTCATCAGATCGGCAATGTACTGGGGGGTGATCGGTTCCAGCACTTCACTGGCGGCCGGCAGTCCCATTTCCGCCACTTTCAGCAGGATGCGGCGGCCGATCCGCAGTCCGGTGGCCATGTCGAATGTGTCATTCAGATGGGGATCATTGATCAGGCCCTTCCAGCCGACCGTCGTCCGGGGTTTTTCGAAATAAACCCGCATCACCACCAGCAGGCGTTCCTGAACGCGTTCGGCCAGAGCGCGAAGGCGTTCCGCATATTCCAGGGCGATCTGTTCGCTGTGGATGGAGCACGGGCCAACGACGGCGATCATCCGATCGTCGTCGCCCTGAAGAATACGGGACGCGGCCTGGCGGGAGTCGTAGACGAGCTGAGCAGCCTGGGCAGTTGTCGGCAGTTCCGCCTTCAGATCTCTGGGTGCCGTCAGAGGCGTCGTTCCCAGGATGTTGATGTCCTGAATGAGTTTTTCGGTTTCCGGCATGCGATTCATCCGGGATCGGTTCGGAATGCGGGACAGGTCGGCCAGTATTCGTTCGGGTGCCGGAGCAATCAATCACGCGGTCGGAAATCCCTGGAATCCGGAACATGGTCGCCGATGATGACACGGCGATCGGCAGCCGGAGTCAGTCGGAATCGGGTCTCGGACATCGCTGCCAGCGGCCTCGATAGATGGGCAGCCCCAGCCGGCGTTTCTTGCGTTCGAAGCTGGTCTGATAGTCCATGTCGTGTTCCGGTGTCCGTTCATCGGGCGGGGCGAGCGGCGTGAAGTGCGGATGCCCGTCCATGAGACTGCGGATCACGTCGAAATACTCGGCCACATCCGTCCACGAATGCACTTCACCGCCGTCTTCCAGGATGCGAGCCAGCAGGTCGACGAATTCCTGAGTGAACAGGCGCCGCTTGTGATGTCGTTTCTTCCACCAGGGATCCGGGAAATAGACATGCGCCGCAGCGACGGACCCCGGATCGATGCGTTCGGACAGGGCAATGCGGCAGTCGCCGCCGATGATGCGGGCATTGGCTGACCGGCGTTTCATCAGCCGCGTGGCCGCCCGCCGACCTTCGCGATAATCGATTTCCAGTCCCACGTAGTTCCGCTGCGGATTCCGTTCGGAAGCCGTCACGACGAACAGACCGCGGCCGCAGCCGATATCCAGTTCCACCGGATGCCGGTTGTCGAACAGTTCTTCCCAGTCCAGCCGGTCACCCACATCGTTCAGTGTCCGGAACCAGGGCTGCAGTGATCTGACAGGAGTGGTCGGCATGGTTTCAGCCGGCAGGAGCGGTGCTGGTGATGGAAGCCCCCATCATGGTGCCATCGAACATCAGTCGGCCGTCGACGAATCCCTGAAAGTCGAAAAAGGCGATCCGGCGGGCCCGCATCCGCGTGATCTGGCAGATGAGATCCAGACGGCAGCCGGGTTCGATCTGTCCGCGAAACCGGACATCCTTCATCCCGCCGAATCCCATGTACTCCCCTTCGATGATGTCGAATTTTCGGGCGTAGAATCCGCCGAGCTGCGCGGCGCATTCGCACTGGATGACTCCTGGCATCAGAGGATAGTCGGGCATGTGCCCGGCCACCCAGAACTCGTCTTTCGTGACATCCTTGTAGCCGACGGCCAGATGTTCCGATTCGTCGATGTGGACAATGGCTGTCAGTTGCGCCATTTCGAAGCGCTGCGGGTTCACAGCCTGGATGTCTTCCAGGGTATAGATCGGCTGGCTGAAGTCGATTCGGCTGAGATCTGTGAGGGGGCGGGTGGGCATGATGGCATCCTGCGTGGTGG
>WFTL01000101.1 GCA_015485495.1 Planctomycetaceae bacterium | reverse complement strand
CCCCTCACGTGGTTCAGCAGCGGCCGTGCGGCCTTCTGGTGGCTGATCGAGCATCAGGTGCAGCCGCGCCGCATTTTTCTTCCCGCATTCGTCTGCTGGTCCCTGATCGATGTCGTCGTGAAACGGCTTCCGCAGATCGAACTGCGTTTCTACCCTGTGGACCGGTCTTTACGCCCCCGGTACCCGGACAACCTGACTCCCGACGATGCGCTCGTCTGGATTCACTTTTTCGGGTACGACAGTCGGCCTCCGGAATCCACAGCAGCCGCACTTCTGGAAGACGTCTCGCACCGCCCGGTTTCCTGGCCGTTCAGTCCGGCTTCCACGGCTTTCGGCAGTGTGCGCAAGGTGTATGCCACGGCCGACGGCGGATACATCGGCCGCCGCCTGACGCCTGTGTACGATGCCGACCGCAATCTGCCGGCCTGGCTGCGCTGTTCGGCCCGCGACTGGACGGATCTGCGTGAAGCCGAAAACATGATCGACCGGGACTGGCGGGTGTCCGACATTTCCAGCCAGTCCCTGGCGGCCGTGCTGTCCGCTCAGGATGACCGTCTCGCCGCGGTGCGGCGGCACAACGAACGCATTCTTCGGGACGGGCTGACCGTCGGCACGTCCCTGCGTCCGTTCACCGACCGAGAATGCCCGCTGCTGCACCACCGGTTCCTGCCCACGAAACAGGATCGCGATGACCTCCGCGATTATCTGGCCCGGCAGCAGATCTACTGTTCCATCCACTGGCCCGTCCACCCCCGCCTCATACACGCCCAGGATGATCTGGACTGCTCCGACGCACTGTGGATGGCCCATCACGGACTGTCATTTCCGGTGAACCAGCATCTTTGCACCGACCACATGGAAATCATCTGTGCAGCCTGCGACGCCTGGCAGGCCGCCGGGGCGGCCCGGTTCGTATCGACAGCCGAACCGGAACACAGTGGCCCGGCGATCGGAAACCGACCGCCGCGACGGACTACGCCGGCGGCGCCGTCTGAGCGATGAGGGCCTTTGCGGCACGCAGGCCGTCCACGGCCGCCGTGATGATGCCTCCGGCATACCCGGCGCCCTCGCCGGCGGGAAACAGTCCGGTCAGGGCAGGGGACTGAAACGTCTGACGGTCCCGATCGATTCGAATCGGAGAGCTGCCCCGCATTTCCGGTCCGGTCAGAACCGCTTCCGGCAGATAACGGCCGCCCCACTTCTGATCCATGACCGGCAGACCGTCGCGAAGCGTCTGCAGAATCGGCGGAGGCAGCAGGGGGGCCAGAGACCGGGGGCGGGTCCCGCGCACATAAGACGACGGCAGCCGCTCGTCCGGTCCCGGAGACCGATCGGCCAGAAGATCGACCGCCCGCTGCAGCGGCGCGAAATACCGGCTTCCGGTCGCTTCGAATGCCGCGCGTTCGTAACGGCGCTGCAGTTCCATGCCGGCCAGAGGATGACGGCTGCCGAACTGATCCGGCGGCAGCGTGGCTACCAGTCCGCTGTTGGCGAACGGCGTATCATGACGGGAATTGCTCATCCCGTTCGAACAGAACATGCCCGGTTCGGACACACTGGGAATCACCACGCCTCCGGCACACATGCAGAATGTGTACAGGTCCCGCTGACCGCGGGCGATCAGAGAATAATCGGCCGCTCCCAGAAGATCCCGATAACAGGCCCGCCCGTATTTGTGATCGTCGATGACACCCTGCGGATGTTCGATGCGCAGTCCGAGCTGAAAAGCGCGGGCCCGCATGGGGATTCCCGAAGCATACAGCATTTCGTACGTGTCACGGGCACTGTGACCGACTGCCAGAATGCAGTGCCGGGTGGGAATGGTTCCCGATGATGTGTGCAGGCCGGTGAGCTGTCCGCCGGCCGTCTGCAGTCCTTCCAGACGGCAGCAGAACCGGTATTCGCCACCGAGCTGTTCGATGCGGCGGCGAAAATTCCGACAGATCATGGGCAGACGATTGCTGCCCAGGTGAGGCCGGTGTTCCCACACGAGCGATTCCGGTCCCCCGCAGACGACGAACTGCCGCAGGACCCAGTCCACATCGGGACCGGATCGGCGGCAGGTGAGTTTTCCGTCGCTGAAACACCCGGCACCGCCTTCTCCGAACAGATAGTTGTTTTCCGAATCGTGTTCTCCGCCGCGGTGGAACGCCCGGATCGCCGGCACACGTTCTTTCACGGGAAACCCGCGTTCGATCAGCAGCGGCCGATAACCGCGCAGCGCCAGATAGTATCCGGCCAGCAGTCCGGCCGGACCGGTCCCGACCACGACCGGCCGACTGTCCGTCGGTTCGCTTCCGCAGGCCGGCTCTTCGAAGACCGGAGGCATCCACTCCTGAGCCTCCGGGTGCCCCTCCGGCAGCCCCTCTTCCAGATCCACCGCCACCGTGTATTCGAAACACAACTGGTGCTTCCGGCGGGCATCCAGACTTCTGCGCAGAATCCGCAGCCGTTTCACCATATCGGCCGGCCGATCCAGACGGCGAGCCACTGCTGCCGTCAGGGCCTCCTCCGACTGTTCCACCGGGATGCGAATGCCGGTGATGCGGTACTGCATGGCTGAAACGATCTGTCCGGCGGCCGGCGGCCGTTTTCCGGAAACGCCCGGCCGACCAGAAAACGAATGCCGTCTGTCGGCCGGCAGACGAGCACCTGTCAGATGTACCGATTCACGATGTTTTCCAGCATCTCCTGGCGGCCGCTGGGACACAGCGTGATGTCGCTTCGGTCCAGGATGTGTTCTTCCAGTTCGACCAGGGTGGCCTGGCCGGATTCCACACGCTGTCCGATGCCGCTGTCGAAACTGCTGTATCGTTCGCGAACAAAGTCCTCCAGCACGCCGTCGGCCCGAATGGCGGCAGCGATTTTCAGTCCCCGGGCGAACGTGTCCATCGCTCCGATGTGAGCATGAAACAGGTCGACCGGATCCGTGCTTTCACGCCGCACTTTGGCGTCGAAATTCGTGCCGCCAGGAGCGATCCCGCCCTGTTTGAGAATCACGAGCATCACCTGAGTCGCCAGGTAGATGTCTGTGGGAAACTGATCGGTGTCCCAGCCCAGCAGCAGATCCCCCGTGTTGGCATCGATGCTGCCCAGAACCCCCTGAATGGAGGCGTATTCCAGTTCATGCATCATCGTATGGCCGGCCAGCGTGGCGTGATTCGTTTCAATGTTCAGTTTCACGAAATCCGTCAGGCCGTACTGCCGCATGAAATTCAGACAGGCCGCGGCATCGAAATCGTACTGGTGTTTGGTGGGCTCTTTGGGCTTCGGTTCGAACAGAAACTGGCCCGTGAATCCGATGGACTGTGCGTAGTCATGCGCCATGTGCATGAAACGCGCCAGATGATCCAGTTCCCGTTTCATGTCCGTGTTGTAGAGCGTCATGTAGCCTTCGCGCCCTCCCCAGAACACGTAGTTTTCGCCACCCAGTTCGTGGGTCACTTCGATGGCTTTGCGGACCTGAGCGGCCGCGCAGGCGTAGACATCGACACTGGGACTGGTGGCCGCTCCATGCATGTAGCGCGGGTGAGAAAACAGATTGGCCGTTCCCCACAGCAGCCGAATTCCGGTTTCTTCCTGAGCTTCCTTCAGGCGGGCGGCGACGCGATCGAGATTTTCAGCCGATTCGCGTGCTGTGGCTCCTTCCGGAGCCACATCGCGGTCATGAAAACAGTAATAGGGAACGCCCAGCTTCGTCATGAACTCGAACGCCACATCCACCCGGCGCAGTGCGGCATCGAGCGAATCCGTGCCGTCGTTCCAGTCGCGCAGCAGAGTCGGCGCACCGAACGGATCGGTTCCCGTTCCGCGGAATGTGTGCCACCAGGCCACGCTGAACCGCAGCCAGTCCCGCATCGAACGGCCTTCGACGATCTCGTCCGGGTTGTAATGCCGAAACGCCAGCGGATTGCGCGACTCCGGGCCTTCGTATTCGATCCGGCCCACATCAGGGAAGTACTCGGTCATCAGCAGCACTCGAAAACAGGATGGTCGGCTTCCCGACACACGGACAGAAGCCCCGCCCGATCCGGCAGGCTGCTCCGGCAGATTCTGCGGAAGGACAGCGGGGCGACGATTCTAACGGCAATCTCTGCCGCTTCTCAATCGCCTGCCGGCTGATTCAGAACAGGCTGTCCTGAATCCCCCTCGCCGTTCTCATCTTTGCTGCAGTACCGTGCCGCTGCAGACGGTCGCCTGCAGACACCACCCGATCGCGGCAGCCGCTGTTCGTTCGAAGCTGTCCGTTCGAAGCAGCGGTACCGAATCGCGGCTCCCTTCCCCGGCGGCTTTCCGTTCCCTGTTTTTGAAAAACCTGCCTGCGATGCGAATGATGCGTTTCGTTCCGGCCGCTCTGTCCGTCACCGCAGCGGCCGCCCTGTGGATGCCACCGTCTCCCGCCGCCGACACGGACTTTCTGGACAC
>WFTL01000100.1 GCA_015485495.1 Planctomycetaceae bacterium | reverse complement strand
ATGGGATGCACCGTTCACCGCCAGACGGGAAGCGCTCTCCGTTCCCTGTGGTGCCCCCGTCCGGGCAAAGGGCGTCAGAACCAGGCCGGACTCGGCACCATCGTTCCGGCGACTTCCAGCCGGGAGATGGCCGCGGCGGCTTCGGTATGAGCCTTCGCAAGGGCTCCCTCAAGGCGAAGCACGGGGCGCTTCGGCGGCAGAGCGTACGGTACAAACGCGCGAATCTTCTCGCCCCCGATTTCTCTGGTGCGGTATGTCCCCGTGATTCGTGCCATGAACTGGACAGCCCTTCTTTTTCGGAACAGATCGCTGGTAAAGAGATCTTACCTGTCTGGATCTCCTGGACAAGAACTCTTTACCATCTGCTCCGGCTGAAATGTGGTCCTGCAGTTCGATGGCATGACGGGTAACCTCACGGAGTCACGGAGCCACGGAGAAGGCGCTGCTGTGGGGAGCTGGGAACCGGTCAACGGTATCGCCGCTGAAATCGGCGCAGAAAAACGAGGCCCACGGCGGCGGCAATGCCGCCGAGCACCAGCAGCACCCATCCGGATGTGTACCACGGCGTCTGAAACGTTGGTTCGTCCAGACCGTAGTACGACAGATAGAAGACGGCCGGATCGGGCGGTTCGGTTTTGAGGATTCGTATATGTGCGGTTCGTACGAACACGGGTGGTCCGGTGCTGTCGGCCGAGAAAGTGGTCACGATTTTTTCCGGGAGCGACGGCATGTTTCCTGCGGCCGGTGTCGACGTGATTTCTGCCAGCACTCGTGACGTTCCGTTACTCCAGCCGTATCGGTCAATCCGCCATCCATTGGCCGGATCGCATTCCAGGAAAACGTCTTTGAGGACCGGCTGTGTGGAATCGGACGGCACGTAATCGAACTCGATTCTCACGCCTTCCCGTCCTTCAGTGTTGTGTGATGCAATGCTTTTCAGGTTGAATCCGTCCAGTTGCGGCCAGTCCCACAGGAAATGGCCGCCGAAGTGCCAGCACCCGAAAACGATGGCATACACTCCGTGTTCGGTCAGCCGGATCTGATTCGCCATGTCCGGCGATTCCGATCCGGTTTCAGCCAGAAACTGAACAACATATCCCGGAGCGTTCGGGCTTCCGGCGATGCGAAATGCATAATCGGGGTTCTTTGCCATGACGGCACGGACGCCCGACGCGTCCGTTGTGATTTCCTGAATAAATCCTTTGCTGAGTGTGCATTCGAACTGTTCGACAACGGGCGAGGAATGATCGCCCCGGAAGGATTCGTCCGTGATGGAATATTCTGCTCGCAGTGCCGTGGCTTCGACAGTTCGTTGCGCGCGATCGATTCCGTCAAGAAATCGCTGATACAGTGCTTCATCGATCGTGTCGGCGAAAGCGACGGAAGCCGTCGCGGCCATTGCCATGCACACGATGCTGCCGATTTGCGTTCGTTCGTGGCGCAGCAGTCGTCGCCACGATCCCTTACGCGGGAACAACGTGAATGGCATGAAAGGGGGCCTCACGGAGTCACTGAGCCACGGAGAGGGCGCTGCTGTGGGGAACGGGGAATCGGTCATCGGTGCTGCTTCTGGAATCGCCGCAGAAGAATCAGTCCGGTTCCAGTGACGATGCCGCCGATGACCAGCAACACCCATCCGGATGTGTACCACGGCGCCTGAAACGTCGGTTCGTCCAGACCGTAGTACGACAGATAGAATGCCGAACGGTCGCTCGCTTCTCCGTCGTCGACAATCTCCGCGGTTGCTTGACTTCTTGTGATGAGACGTTGTTCGCTTCCGGGTGGCGAATCGAACACATTCGGAGTGTCAACTATACCTGTTACCTGGATTCCAACTGGGATTCCCGACGAGAGAACGTGAGACATGCAATGAATCGTCAGAATGTACGTTGACTGTTCCTGTCCGTTATCTTCTTTGACGACCGCATGAAGTTTCGTAACCACCCAGTTTCGTGTCGGATCACACAAGAACCACGCGTCGCGGAACTGCACGTCGAGTTTCTGCCTCAAAAAATCGTATTCGAACGTTACTTTGACTCGTTCCTGCCCGTCGCTGGCAACCCGTTCGATGTTCTTGATTATGAATTGCGGCGATGCGACGACTTCCGAAAGCGGCGTTCCCATGATCCAGTACGGCCCCAAAAGAATGGCGCGAGCCTGTTGTTCGCGCGTGTGGATTTCTGCATCATCGGCCTCTGATCGTCCGCATTCACTCAGCCAGTTCAGACTCCATTCCTGTTCCTGATCTCGTGACGTCAGGGCGAAGGCATACCGTTCATTTCGTGCCATCACGTAGCGAAGGTTGTCTTTGGTGCCTTCCTGTCTTGTGAACGGTCCGTCAATCACACAGGTGAAGACGTCTTCGGGAGGCTGGTCGCGGTTCCTGAGATTGCGGCGGATCTGTGCGCGGATTTCCGGATCGTCCGTTTCGTACGTCACCTGGTTGCGGCAGACGGCCGTGACCTGAAGCGATTCCAGGGCGTCTGCGGCGTTTGCAATCCCCTGGAGAAACTCTTCCATCAGGTCGTCCTGTCCGTGCAGGCGTGTTGATGCCGTCAGGACAACGGCACCGATCAGCAGGATGCGAACGGTCGATTGAAACCGGGAATCCCGACACCCGGTCTGTGCCGGATGTGGCTGCAATCCGGTGCGGATGCCGGTCTCGGCACGCCGGTGTGGCAGCAGGTCTGGGCCGTTCATCTTCCGGCTGGCTCCGATTCTGTCCAGATGTGCCCGTCCCTGTCCGGTCGCCGGAGCGTTCCGGGTCATTTCCTTTCTGCCGCTTTCCGTCACGCATGCGGCTTCGGGAGGCAGGCGTGACGGTGGCGGCGGGGAACGGTCCGTCTGGTTTCGACGCGTGGGGTTCTGAGAATGCGGACCGGTCGGTGAGCCGGATTTGTCTGCCGGAAACGGATTTTTCGGCCATTTTTCGATTTGTTGGCGCGTTCCGCACCGGGTGCCGGTCGCCGCAGTCGCGAAATTCTGAGTGTGATGCGGCGGCCTGCGATTGATTCCGATCAGGAGTCGCCACAATGGGGGCTCGGAAACGGGTTTGGTCATCCGGCTGGCTGGCCGTTTCGAAGTCCGGCGCAGCGGATGGACTGCCGTCAGCCGGGACAGGCCGGACAACTGAAGGAAACGTTCCACAATGACAGGCAAGATATTCGGCATTCTGGGACTGCTGGTGGCTCTGTGCGTGTTCATGACGCTGGCCACGTCCAGTCCCTGGCACGACATCAGCACGTCCAGTTTTCTGAAGACGGGGAATCTGCAGAACCTGCTGAACCGGACGGCTCTGTACGGCATTCTGGGTGTGGGGGTCGTGTTCGTCATCATCACGTCGGGAATCGATCTGTCGATCGGTTCGATGGTCTGTTTTTCCGGCGTTTTGCTGGCCATTTTTCTGCATGTCGATTACCGCCCGCTGCAGTCGGCGCCGGTTGTTCAGGTCGACCGTGCCGATGGACGCATCGATCTGCGGGGAGACCTGCCGGGTCTGAGCCCGGGTGATCGGATTCGTTATTCGGGCGGCACCCGGGCTCCCACGGCCGTACTGACCGTCGACCGTGTTGACACGTCGGACGGTGTGGTGCGGGTTTACGTGGCGGAGTCTCTGAAGCAGGACGATGTCACCGGCCAGGTGGTGCGTATGGTTCCGATTGTGGATGTTGAGCGTCTGGACGGGGCCGGCGGAACCGAAGACGGGGCCGCGGACGGGGCGGCCGGCGGAGTGGCCGGCGGCCGGATTGTCATCGGGCAGGCGATGGATCTGGGACCGCGCGACCAGATCAAGCTGGTGCATCCGCAGTCCGGTCTGCGGACGGAAACCATCGTTCGGTCAGAAGCGGCCGATGACCGCACGGCGGTGTTTGTGCGGAACGATCCCGGAGCGCGTGTGTCGGCGGAATGGCTGGCGGTTCCGCTGAAACGCCATCAGCGGATGTCTGTTCCCGCGGCTCTGCTGTCGGTGCTGCTGATCGGTTGCGCGCTGGGGCTGCTGCATGGCCTTCTGGTCACGCGGGCCCGTCTGCAGCCGTTCGTGGTGACGCTGTGCGGTCTGCTGATTTATCGGGGGCTGGCCCGCTGGCTGACGGACGACAATCCGGCCGGGTTCGCCGAATACACCGACACGCTGTGTCAGCTTGGCAGCGGCCGTCTGATCGTCTGGACGGATTCGGCCGGTCAGACGTTCGGGATTCCCTATCCGTTTTTCATTCTGATCGCAGTGGGCGCGGTGGCGGCCGTTTTTCTGAACCGCACCATCTGGGGCCGTTACCTGCTGGCTCTGGGACGCAACGAAGAAGCCGCCCGGTTCAGCGGCATCAACACGAAGAACGTGACGCTGGCGGCCTGGATCATCTGCACGGGGCTGGCGGCGACCGGCGGCATCCTGTTCGCTCTGGATTCGCTGTCGATTTCGCCGTCGAGTTTCGGCAACTTCTTCGAACTGTATGCGATTGCGGCGGCCGTTCTGGGCGGCTGCAGTCTGCGGGGCGGCGAAGGATCCATTCCGGGAGTGATCATCGGGACGGCGGCCATGCAGGTCCTGAACAATCTCATCGTGCTGCTGAGCATTCCTGCGCAGCTCGAAGGGGTCATCATCGGGTTCGTCATTCTGCTGGGGGTGCTGTCCGACGAACTCATTCGGCAGGTGGCCGCCCGTCGCCGTCAGAAGCAGGCGGCGTGAATCCGTCCGCCGCGGCGGCCCCCGGGCGGGGAGGACGCCTGTGCGGGCCGCGTGGCGTCGCATGCGGCAGAAACTGCCTGTTGTGAACTTTGCGCACTTTTCCAGGTCCGCACGTTCGATCGTTGTCCGGATGCATTGGCCGGCGTCGGGAGTTCCGTGGAAGGGGTGATCAAGCGCTTTGCGCGGCCTGCCGAAACATTCACTGTCAGTCTGTGCGCCCGCACTCCCGCCATCGATCTGGAATCATACGATGCGTCCCTGTCCGGACCTGCCTGTTGTGCGTTGGATTCTGCTGCTGTTGTTCGCCTGTCCGGCTGTCGTGGACGCCGGCGACACGGCCGTCCCCAACGAACTGAACACCCCTGTCGAAGAACCCCTCATTTATCTTCCGGAAGCCGGTGCGGCGTCTCCCTTTCGGGCCGTGTCGCGGTCTCGAAGAAGGCCGTCTGCTGTTGATGATGAGGAGCTGAATCAGCTTGTCGAGGACGCCATCGATTCCACGCGGCGGCGGCTGCTGGCCGTGGAGACGAATTCTCCATGGCAGATCATGCATGGTCTGCTGGCGCTGCGTCGGGAGTTCGAGATTCGTCAGGACGGGCAGATTGTTTCCGGTCTGGACTGGATTTCTTCCGGTCCGACCTACGAAGGCGAACCGTGGTTCGAAAAGACGCCCCATGGCGGGCGGGCTCATCCCTACAGCCGGCCATGGGCGTTCGAAGGGCATGCGAATCAGTTTCTGGCCATTCTGTCGATGTCCGGCCTGCCGCCGGATCACGAGTTCGGAACACCGGATGGTCCGATCACGATCGCCGACATGGTTCGGCATGCTCAGAAAACGGTCAATGTGAAGGATGAACCCACCTGGACGCTGTGGGCCCTGAGCCGCTACCTGCCTCCGGATGCAGAATGGCACAACATTCATGGTGAAGCCTGGAGCATCGAGCGGCTCGTGGCGATTCAGACGGCCCGACCGCTGAAAGGGACTGCCTGTGGGGGAACGCACGGCCTGTTCGCCATTGCGCACGCCCGCAACGTGTATCTGCGCAGCGGGCAGCCGCTGCGGGGCGTGTGGCTGGATGCGGAATACAAGATCCGTCGTCACATCAACATCGCCCGCGTGCAGCAGAACAGCAATGGCATGCTGTCCAGCCGGTATTTTCGAGGG
>WFTL01000099.1 GCA_015485495.1 Planctomycetaceae bacterium | reverse complement strand
TTCAGCAATCGTCCATCGGTGCTGCGGCTGCTGCCGCAGTCACGTGTCCGGCAGAAGCGACTCCGCAGAAACACCCCGCAGCTATTTTTTCAGCAGAAGCAGGAGCATGACGACGGGCGTTTTCGTCCGAATGCTGTGCTTCAGCTCCGGTGCCATGTGAATCCACGTCCCCGGACCGGCCTCCACCGTTTCGTCCCCCAGTGTCAGCGTCGCTTCCCCCGTAATGAACTGGAGAATGGCGGGCATGGACGCCGTATGTTCCGACAGTTCCTCACCCTGCGCGAAGCCGAAGACCACCATCTTCATATCGTCATCGCTGAACAACGTGCGGGTAAGAATGCCGTCGTCGGGCGGTTCAACTTCCCTGGCAGGATCAGCAATGCGTGTGTAACTGCTGCTCATGTCAGTTTCTCTTCCCAGCCAGCGACCTCAGATTCAAACCGCTCGTGCATCCCCGCCAGACCACGCTCCTGTTCGGCCTGACGGAACCTGACGTCCATCTCGGCGTCGTCGGAGTCACTCATCACGTTCCCGGCCATCCGGAACAGGACATTGTTTTCCCTGAAGATATGCTGACGCAGAAGCGGGACAAACTCCTTTGCGGCCGTCGCAAATCTGACGGCATCGAATTCATCGCTTTCACTCGCTTCCAGCATTCGTCGAACGCAGTCACGGCCAGCGTCGTGTTCGTGAAGCATGACACCAATCGGACCGCCATCCTCAGGAATACCCTTCTCCTTCAGCAGCGGAAAGAACAGGTCTTCCTCTTTCGCGTGGTGGCATTCGTCGGCAAACCGGGCGAAGAAGCCGGAGGCCCATGCAGGAAAGACGTCGGGAACCGGCTGACCGGATTCGATCCGCCTGACGAATGTTTCGAGCAGAGCGAGTCCCCGTTCGATGAGATCGTGTTCTTTGACGAGACGGTCAACTGATTTCATCCGCTCTTTCCGATCGTCGGCACAGCAGTCTCACAGTCCCCTGCGGATCTGTTCCCGATTGAACGGCAGCAACCCGGCCTTCCTACAGCCGCACACGGCAACGGGACGGTGTGGCCTGCACGTATGCAGCCCATACCGCCTCGAATCGTAGCTTCGCGCCTCGTCGATGGTCCATCGCAGAAACCGTTTTCCCAGGCTCTGCGATGGAAACAATCCGTTCAGTTCGGATCCGTTTGTTCTCTGCGAGAGACTCGACGAGTTCTTTGGCCAGGCTGGCCGGAGATCATCGGACAGGTTCGCCAGGACGCCGATTGTCTGTCATGACCACCTGTAATCCGCCTGCCTGCGAAATCCCCTGATGATGATCGTTCCTTCGCTGTCAAGGCTCATCACACAGTAGCCGTTGTTCTCGGCCCCCGACCCTTCGACCATGGCGACCAGCGTGCAGTAGTGAATGCCGCCGATGTCTTTGTGATCGTTCCTGTGGCTGTGCCCCTGAAACACAGCCAGGACCTTACCGGACTCTTCCAGCACCCTCCGCACGTCAGCAGCGTTCCTGACGCCGTAATGACTGCTGACATCAAGCCGCTGGTGGGCAAACACGATCGTCTTCTTCGTCGTTGCCTTCAGGTCGGCGGTGAGCCATTCGAGTTCAGCGGCGGGAATGTTCGGATCCGTCCACTCGAAGTTCCTCCGACCATACGGTTCTCCGTCACTGCGAAAACACGAGTCCATCACGACGAAGTGGTAGTCTCCGGAGTCGAAAGAGTAGTACGATGCTCTCTGCCCAACGCCGTCGAGGAACTCCTGCTTCGTGAGTGTGTAGACGCAGTGATTGCCCAGCACGTAATGGCGCTGTTCGCAGATGGCGGAAAACTCTCGGTTGATCCGTTTCAGGTAGCCGAGTTCAGCTTCGACACTGTCGGCAGCGTCGATGAAATCGCCCAGTTCAACGAGGAACGCCGGTGCGACCCTGCCAAAGTGTTCGGCCGCCTCAGCCAGCTTGCTGAGCGTCTCTCGGTAGTGGCGCGACCCGGCGGGCGGCCTGTCAGCGTAGTGCAGGTCTGTGACCAGTCCGACTTCGAGAGACGGTTCCTTCTCAGCGGCAAAGACCGCTGACACGTCCATACCCGCGGCGGTCAGCACCAGCGCCCCATTCCTGAGGAAGGCTCGGCGTCCTGAAAGGACGCGTTCTTCTGCTCGTTTCATGTCCTGTCACGCCCTTTCAGCCCGCAGAGTTCGTCAGTCAGGCTCCGGACCGCATTCCGGCCGCTGGCTGCTGCCTGACGTTCTCACCCGGATCAGCTCTGAGACGTACACTTCAGCCTGCCGCGAATTCGTGTCGCCAGGTTCGCGAAGACTGCTTCTGCCGGATGCATCATGGACGGTGCGGCGGGGATTGTCGAGAGACCGGATGCCGCCGCGTCGTTGGTCGAACGCTGTTCTGACGACGCAGGTCACCGACGAGGAATCCCGCAGGGGCTGCCCGGCAGCCCGCGAAAGTCATTGCCTTCACGCTCCTGGCAATCCCCGCCTGCATGAACGAACAACAGCTCGCGTCGCCAGGATCCAGCACGTCCGTCATTTCTCGGTGTATTCGTCTCAACTTTCTTCGTCCTTTTCTGCCGTCGCCCCCGGCAACGGGCGCATCCGTACACGGTCATCGGTCACGACCGAAAAATGGCCGGTCCAGTCTCTGCGGCTCTCCAATACCGTCAGGACTCGTTGGTTGTCTGAATCCGGGTTCGTGCCGGACAGACGAAACAGCACAATACCGCAGGCTGCGGGAAGCTGCAGCCGGAAAGCCAGTTCTCCGAAGTCCTTGTCGTGACTGACAACCAGACGTTGTTCCAGTTCTGCCCGTGCCAGCACCTGCCGGTCAGTCTGGCCCCGCATCGTTTCCCTGACCGAAATCACGTCATGGCCGTTCTGCCGCAACCGCTCAATCACCGTGCGGGTCACGTTCTCGTTGACGATCATCCTCATCGTGTGCGATCTCACCGGGGTACGAGATACACTTTTTCCGTTTTGAGCATCTCGCTGGCATAAGCCAGACACGCCCGGATGTCGTCCGCCGTCAAATGATCGTATTCATGGAGAATCTGGTCAAACGTCCAGCCTCTGGCCAGCAGATCGATAATGAACTCGACAGATATCCGAGTCCCCCTGATCACCGGCTTACCCACCAGCACATGTGGATCGACCGTAATGCGATCTCGCCAATTGATTTCGGTCATCGTTCACCTTTCTTTCATCGGAACCATTCAGCCTTCCGGAGATCGGTGTTGGCGGATTGCGCACGGCTGGTTCTGCAGAATGCATCATGGACGGTGCGGCGGGGATTGTCGAGAGACCGGATGTCGCCGCGTCGTTGGTCGAACGCTGTCTGACGACACAGGTCACCGAAGAGGAATCCCGCAGGGGCTGCCCGGCAGCCCGCGAAAGTCATTGCCTTCACGCTCCTGGCAATCCCCGCCTGCATGAACGAACAACAGCTCGCGTCGCCAGGCCCCGACACGCCGCCGGCTGCCAGGATCGCATCCACTTCCCGAAGCTTCTGGATGCTCTGCTCCGAGCTTTATCGTCTGCGTTTCAGAAAAGTCTCGCTGCCCGCTCCCTGCCCGATTGGGACGTTGAGAATCTCATGGCATCCGGACCCGTTTTGGACGAGCACGCCAGGACGTTTCCTGAACGTCCCTGTTCCGGGATGACTCGGCCGAGGCGGGTCGTTCAGGGCAGGTCTTTGCCGTTGTAACTGTGCACGACGGATCGCAGCCAGGTTTCCAGAGCGTGCTGCATCGGCCGGGCGCGATCCGGTTCTTTCGGCCATCGATCTTCCGTTTCCGCCGGATCGGCCTTCAGATCATACAGTTCCCAGCGGACCTGCGTCCCGTTCTGAATGCGGTGCAGTTTCCAGTCGCCGTCGATCCATGCGGCGTGTCCCGGCCAGAAATCGATCGGGTACGGCGGATCGGGCAGTTGTCCCGCACGCCGGTCTGCATTATGCGGCGGCAGATCGCCTCCGGCTCGCTGAGCGGCCAGCAGTTCCGCCATCCACTCCGCGCTCGGAGTCCGAATGCCGGGAACTGGGTGATGCCAGAATCCCATCGGCCTGGGGCGTCCGCCGGAACGCACCGATGCATCCTCTTCGGGCCGGTTCTCAGCCGTCAGCCAGGGAAGCAGACTGATTCCATCCAGAGGAAAGGAAACCGCATCCCGAATTCCCGCAATGTCCAGCAGTGTGGGAAAAATATCGCAGGTGCTGCAGCGCATGGCGATGCGTCGCGGGGAGGGAATCTGAGCAGGCCATTCCAGGAATGCCGGTACCATCAGACCGCCTTCATAGACGCTTCCCTTGCGTCCCCGCAGTCCTCCGGCCGCCCCCACCCGCGGCAGACCGCCATTGTCGCTGCAGAACCACAGGACCGTGTTGTCTCGGAGGCCCAGTTCGTCCAGAGTGTCCCGCAGTTTTCCGAAAGCCCGATCGACTCCCGTGATTTCCCCGTAGAAATGCTGCAGCCGTTCCGGCTGGTCGGCATACAGCCGCCGATCCGTTTCCGACGCCCGGTGAGGGAGATGGGGAGACCCGAACCAGATGACAGCAAACAGAGGAGCCTTCGTGGGATCCTGAGCGCGCAGCCAGTCGATGGCCGCATCGACCGTCACCATGGAACTCTCCCCGGTCAGCGGCACCGCCGTTCCCCGGTGACTCAGGATCGGATCGTTGTCGTAGAAGTTCGGTGCACTCAGCCATTCGTCGAACCCGTGATGCCCGGGATGAACCGGACTGCGGCGACGGACAGATCCCAGATGCCATTTCCCGAAATGCGCCGTGACGTAACCGGCTGAGCGGAGCAGTTCCGCGATGGTCGTTTCCTGCTGGCGCAGAGGATACCCCCACTGAAACACGCCCGCACGGTTCGGATGCCGTCCGGTCAGCACGCTGGCCCGGGTGGGGGAACAGACAGGAGCGGCCGCGTAGAATCGATCGAAACGCACGCCGGCCGCCGCAGCTTCGTCCAGCCGCGGCGTCTTCAGAACCGGATGACCGTTCCACCCGACGTCGGCCCGGCCCTGATCGTCCGTCATCACCAGAACGATGTGCGGCCGCGGAATCGTTTCAGCGCCGGCCACACTCAACCAGACCAGCGCCACAGCCCACACCACCAGCCGTTTCATCAGCTTCCCCCGTTTCGTTCTGCCGGTTTCGCCACACGGTCTCCACCGCTCGGTCGGACGCGAAGTGCCTGCCCGAAAGTCACCTTACCGGGCCGCGACGGTCCCGTCGATACTGGCGTCGATCTGGTCGCTTCATCCCTGTCCCCTGTGCCCGTTCATGCCCCCGCCAGCCGCCTGCTGCCGCTTCCGGCGAGATTCTTCCGCACGGGCCTGAGCTGACCGATTCGGCGCCGGATGCACCTGCCGGGCCGGATCGGCGGGTCACCGGCTCCATGTTGTTTTCGGGCAACAATTGCTGCCGGGAACCGACAGGCGAACCGGGCCCGCCCGGCGGCGTGCCCGTGTTTTGTCGGCTGTATGCAGTTCTGAACAGTCCGGCATCCCATTTGTTCATCAGGGTCGCACGGAGGCATCCGCGATGCGGCCGGGCCGGTGTGGCCGTCAGGGAGTTTTCCGACGTCCCTGCATTCCGTTCTGAAAGCACGTTCTGTCCTGAAAACGATGTGTCCGATGAAAACACAAGATCTGACTGTCATCTGCAGTGGAATTCCCGGGTTCATTCGCTGCATGAGTGCGGCTCTGACGGGCCACTGCCGCCGGATGGAATGTTATTCGATCGCCGAGGCCGCTCAGTTGATTCCTCTGCACCGGCCGCAGTTTCTGGTGGCCGATATGCGGCGTGCGGAAAAACGGCAGCTCGATCGCGTGTGGGCACTGCTGGCGAACGTTTCCGACTGTCGCGGCCTGATTGTCGTGCATTCCGGTACCCTGAACGAAACGGCCGTTCCTGTGGAAATCGCCGGACGCACGGCCATCATCGAACAGGCGGCGGATCACGACGATCTGAACGCCGTGTGCGAAACGGTGCTGAAGCTGCTGAACGATCCGGCCGCCATCGGAACCTCACCGATTCCCGCATCGGCACCTTCCGAATCCCCGCCGGAAACAGACACAATGGCGGCGGTCCCGTCGTCGGACGCACCGGATTCCGGAACCGGCAGTCTCCCAGCCGGAAACACTCATACCGGCCAGCCGAACGCCGGCGACGGCCGAATATCGATCGTCGATCGGTTTCGGACGAATACTCCCGAACTGCGGCGCATGCTCGAACGTCTCCAGGTGGCCGCTCAGCACGACGTGACGATTCTGCTGATCGGCGAAACCGGTTCGGGCAAAACCCATCTGGCTCGTCTCATTCACGAAGCGTCCGACAGGGCGAAAGAAGCGTTTCTGACGGTCGCCTGTGGTGCGCTTCCGGGAGACCTCATTGAAAGCGAACTGTTCGGGCATACGAAGGGAGCCTTCACGAGTGCTCACACGGACAAGGACGGAAAGTTTCTGGCGGCCGGCCGCGGCACGCTGCTGCTGGACGAAATCGACGTTCTCACACCGGAACAGCAGGTGAAACTGCTGCGGGTGATCGAAACGGGACAGTTCGAACCGGTGGGATCCAACACGACGCTGCATGTTCAGGCCCGCATCATCGCCGCCAGCAATCTGGATCTGCAGCCGCTGGTGGAGCAGGGCCGTTTCCGTCCGGACCTTTACTACCGCCTGAATACGCTGACATTCCGTATTCCGCCACTGCGTCGGCGTCTGCCCGACATCGAACCGCTGGCCCGTTACTTCGTGCACCTGCATGCTTCGCGCCACGGCATCGGACCGCTTTCCATCACCCAGGACTTCCTCCAGGCTCTGGTCAGCTATCCCTGGCCGGGGAATGTGCGGGAAATGGAAAACGCGATCCGCAGTGCGGTGATCTACAGCCAGAACGGCGTTCTCAGCGCCGCCACGCTGCCGCCTCACATCGTCAGCGGTGTCAGCGGACCGACGAACGATCCGTCGGTGCTGCTGCCGAATGCGGACAACCGGGCCGCAACGCTGGGCAACCGCATCGAACTGACGGAAAAGGACATCATCGAACAGGCCCTGCTGGAAAACCGGTTCAGCCGGACACGCACCGCAAAACAGCTCGGCATCAGCCGCGTCACGCTGTACAACAAGATGAAGAAGTACAACATGATGCCCGAACGATAGACGACTGCCCGGCCGCACCGGTACAATGCGGCGTAACGACCGGCGTGACGGACGCGTCGGTCGATTTGTCTGCGGACACGCCGGAACCATTGTGCCGGCGACGGTTTTTCAAAGGGCAGGGGGGAGGCAGGTCGGCATCATGAATCAGCCTTCGACAACTGAAGAACTGCGAAAGTCTCGCTGTGTGCCGTGTGAAGGCGGCGTTCCAAAACTCACCCCGGAAGAAATCGAACAACAGCTTCGGCTGGTGACAGGCTGGCAGTTTCGTCCGGATCCGGACCGCATCCACCGGTCCTGGGTGGTGAAGAATTTCATGGCCGGAATAGACTTCTTTTCCCGCGTGGCGGCCATCGCAGAAGAAGAAGGGCACCATCCTGATCTGCATCTGCACGGGTACCGCAACGTGGAAATCGAAATCTGGACGCACGCCATCGGCGGGCTGTCTCTGAACGATTTCATTCTGGCCGCCCGAATCGACGAACTGGACATCGAAACGGCATAGCGGGCTGCTGCCGATCGACCCTGCCTGGCAGTGGTCTGTCTTCCGTCCTGTTCCATGGAACGAACCGGATCCATGCAGTTTCCTCAGATGGTCACCGTGCATCAGACATTCGATGCACCCACCGTGACGGACATCGCGGGAACCGTTCAGCAGGCGCTGCAGCGGCTGCGGTTTTCGGAACGAATCCGTCCCGGGCAGACTGTGGCAATCACCGCCGGCAGCCGCGGCATCGCTCACATTGCAGACGTCACGGCCGCCTGCGTGCAGGCCGCCCGCCAGGCGGGAGCGGATCCGTTCGTGGTTCCGGCGATGGGCAGTCACGGCGGGGGAACGGCGGAAGGACAGACGGCCGTTCTGGCCAGTCTGGGCATCACGGAAGAATCCGTCGGCGCACCGATTCGTTCGAGCATGGACACGGTGATCGTGACGCACACCGCGTCGGGAGTCCCGGTTCATTTCGACCGTTTCGCCAGCGAAGCGGATCATGTTCTGGTTGTCAACCGCATCAAGCCGCACACGCGGTTCGTGGGACCGGTGGAATCCGGCCTGCACAAAATGATGCTCATCGGCCTGGGCAAACATGCCGGGGCGGCGGTGTATCACCAGGCGATTCTGGATCACAGTTTCCCGGAAATCGTGGCCGACGTGGCCCAGGTGGTTCTGGAAAAGTGCCGCGTCATCGGCGGTCTGGCCCTGGTGGAAAACGGCCGCGACGAAACGGCTCTGATCGAAGCGGTGCTGCCGGAAGAATTCGAACAGCGGGAACAGGAACTTCTGCAGCAGGCGAACGCCTGGCTGCCATCGCTGCCGGTGCGTCAGTGCGACCTGCTGATCGTCGACCGCATCGGCAAGGACATCAGCGGAGCCGGCATGGACACGAACGTCATCGGCCGCAAGTTTTTCGATCACACGGCCACGGCCGACGACCGGGCTTCCTGCCGGCGGATCCTCGTGCGGTCGCTGACTGAAGCCACTCAGGGCAACGCCTGCGGAATCGGACTGGCGGAATTCACAACGCAGAGCTGTGTCGACCAGATCGACGCGGACAAAACGGCCATCAACTGCATCACGGCCCTGCACCCGGAAGGCGCCATGATTCCCATCACGCTGCCGACCGATCGGGAAGCGGTCCGGCGGGCGCTGCAGACGATCGGACGGATCGATCCGCAGCAGGCCCGGGTGGTTCAGATTGCCGACACTCTGCACCTGGACACCGTGCGCGTGTCGACGTCCTGTCTGGAAGACGTGCGGGCATCGGAAACGTGCACGGTCGACGGAGAACCGTACGATTTTCCGTTCGATGAAGCCGGTACTCTGGCGGACATCTGACTGCAAGGACCGGGTGTGCGGTTTTCGGGAAGCGGAAGAAATTCCTCCATCAGCCCGTTCGCACGGTGCCTGACGGTTTGCTCCGCCGCTTCCCCTGCGTAGACTCAGAATCAGCACCGGCGCCGTTTCGGCCGTTCGCTGTCCGGTTAGAACGGCAGGCTGCATCTGAGGAGTGTGCAGGATGCGTCGGCCGCCGAACGAAACGGATTTCAGAAAGGATTCGGACCATGGCCCCATCACCCGACCCGGCGGATTTTCTCACCAGCGGACTGCGGCGGCTGGTTCGGGACATCGATGCTTCATCCGGCGGCGAGATGTTCGGTCTGGACCACATCGTCTGCGGATCCTCGCGGCTGGCCGGCTTCGGCAGGGACCGTGTCGAATACCGGGGCATCGACGTGGCCCGGCTGGTCCAGGATCATTCGTTCGAAGCGGTCGTGTGGCTGCTGCTGACAGGAGATCTGCCGTCTCCGGAAGCCGAAGCGGACGTGATGGCCGTTCTGGCCGAATCGGCCGCTGTCGATCAGGCGGCCATTGATGCGCTGAGCAGTCTGCCGCTGCGCACGCGTCCTCTGGAAATGCTCTCGCTGGCTGTGGCGATGCTGTCCTGTTTCGACCCGGCCGATGAAGACCGCACGGCTCCGGCCACGCAGTCGCAGGTGTGGCGGATTCTGGCTCAGCTTCCCGTTCTGCTGTCATGCGGTCTGGATGGCACCGGCCGTTCCGCGTCGGTTTCCGGCGAACCGCCTCCGGCATCTCTGGCCGCATCGTTTTTCCGGCTGGCCTGCGGTCCTTTGTCAGCGCACAGATCGCTGCAGGAACTGTCGCCGGTGGAAGAACGGGCCATGAACACGGTTCTGATCTGTCAGTGTCTGACGGAACTGCGCCCCGCCTGTTTCGCGGCCCGTTTCTTCGGCAGCACTGTCAGAGACATCGTGCCGTCGCTGCGGTCGGCCGCATCGCTGTATGTTGCACAGCTTCGCAACGACCCGTACGAATGGACCGGACGTCATCTGCGGCGTCTGACGTCTCCGGCCGACGCCGAACAGTGGCTGTCCCGCCGTCCTGACGGCACCCTGCCGTTCGGGTTCACCGACACCGCGGCAGATCCCCGCTGCGTTCTGCTGAAAACGGCGGCCGACCAGCTTCTGGGATGCCCGGAACGCATTCGCATCGCCGCCTGCGCCCGCCGTCTGGAAACCCGCATGGCGCAGGCCGGGTGGCATCCGACGATGGACTGGGATACGTGCGTCGTCCTCACGCTGCTGGACATTCCGGTCGATCGCATGTCTCTGATCGTGGCTCTGTCGCGTCTGGCCGGCTGGGCGGCTCAGGCCATCGAACAGAGCGCCAGCGGTGTGTCTCTGATGCCGCAGCTTCAGTACGCCCTGTAGACTGTTCTGCCGCGTTCACTTTTTTCACGCGTTCTCCCGGTGCGACCGGAATTCGCTTCGGAAACGCGCCCCGCACGGGGCGTACGGGCGCCGGCGGTCCGCCCGATGCCGGCGCACTGGAAGAAAAAAAAGATGAAACATGTCTGGAAGGCAGGACGTCCTGACAGCAAAGGAGACCTGCTGCGATCAGAATTCCAGTGCGTCGAAGGCGTCGAGAAGCTCATCCAGTTCATCCGGTTCGCGCCGGCGGACACCAACGGTCATCCCCACGGCCTGACGACCGTCCAGAATGAGTTCCGTATCGCGTTCCCGCACGGCCTGTTCCACCGGAGACAGCCCGGATTCTCCTCCGAACAGTTTCGACAGATCGATTTTGACGCCGGCCAGATCTCCGTCCGCTCCGGCGATGGCCGGTGTCTTGTGCTGAGGAAACACGATGGCGTGTTCCGGACAAACGCGGCTGCAGGCCGGGCATCCTTTTTTGCAGTTGTCCTGTTCTTCCACAAGAATCCGGTCCAGACGATCCAGTCCATACACGCCGAACAGACAGAAATCGATGCATTCCATGCAGTTGGTGCAGCGGCTGTAATCGATGACCGGGTACCAGCGGCGGCGTGTGTCTTCCGGAAGAATGTCCCCGTTGCTCACCGCTTCCCCGGCATCCTGAGCCTGACGGGCGGCCAGCATGTCCTGCGGGTGCAGATAGCGCTGAAGCTGTTCGGGATCCGGGCTGCCCTGAATCCACTGCAGCAGATCGAAGGCCTGTGTGTCTTCCAGATCCCGAATGCGGCGAATTTCCTCCACGAACGCATCTGCTTCTTCTGCAGCGCGCAGATCGATGCAGTACAGGTTCCGGTCCGGCACATCCACGCTGCCGATGCCCCGTTCGTTCGCCGCTTCCGATGCGTCCTGTGCATCCGGATCTTCATCATCGGCTGCCTTCAGAAGCGTTTCCGCCGGCTGACCGCGCACTCCGGCCCGGTCGAGTGTCCAGCGGATGGCGCGTTCGTACAGCCACCCGAGCACCACCAGGGGGCCCTGCACGGATCGCAGGAACTGCATTCCCGAATGATTCTGGTGCATGTCGTACAGATGCGGAACGAACGTGGCGTGGACATCCGGTTCGTTCAGCAGTGCTTGCAGAATGTGTTCTTCGAGCGACCGGCGCTGCGGATGCCGTCCCTGAGCCTGGCAGATGACCACGGTGATTCTGGCTGACGTCATCGTTCGTTCCGAAAATCGGCAACCGGCGCTGCCCCGTGCTGTTGCAGGGGATCGCTGCCGGTGAGGGATGCGTTTTTCCCGGCAGACACGATCATCCGCCGTCCTGACAGGCACCAGAAACGTTCTGGTGAAAAAAGTTTCCTGGAATCAGGGCAGCAAAAACCGGTTCGTTGCAGCCCGCAGAACGGCACGGCATACTGGCCGCCCGACGAATCCGTCGAGCGGACCGTTTCACGGGTGCAGAACCGTTCTGCGCCGAACACCTCACAGGAACACTCATGTCAGTTGCCACCCAGTTTCCCATTCCTCTGAGCGATTACAAGCCTCTGCCGCTGGACCCGTCTGTTCCCGAACTGACGGCCGACCAGAAGGACATTCTGGAAGCCAATATTCGCCTGTGTCGGGATGCCATTGTGTTTTTCACGGCGGTGGCCGCCGGAAAGGGGCTGGGCGGACATACGGGCGGAGCCTACGACACGGTTCCGGAAACGCTCATCATGCACGGTTTCATGCTGCACAGCCGCAGCGGCGGCCGGCCGGGTGTGGTGCCGGTGTTCTATGATGAAGCCGGCCACCGTGTGGCGACTCAGTACCTGATGGCCGTGCTGGAAGGCGATCTGGATGCCGAACGGCTGCTGCATTACCGCGAGTACCTGTCTCACCTTCCCGGACATCCGGAACGCGGATTCACCCCGGGCGTGAAGTTTTCATCCGGCCGGCTGGGGCATCTGTGGCCGTTCGTCAACGGGGTGGCCATGGCCCATCCGGAACAGGCCGTGTTTCTGCTGGGCAGCGATGGTTCTCAGATGGAAGGCAATGACGCGGAAGCCGCCCGCCTGGCCGTGGCACAGAATCTGAATGTGAAACTGCTGATCGACGACAACGACGTGACGATCGCCGGTCATCCGTCGGAATACCTGCCGGGCTTCGATGTGGCGAAGACTCTGGAAGGCCACGGGCTGCCCGTCGACATCGGCGACGGCGAAGATCTGGACCGCCTGTACGCCCGCATGTGCGCAGCGGTCACCACGGACGGCCCGGTGGCTCTGATCAACCGCCGGAAAATGTGCGTGGGCATCGAGGGGCTGGAAGGCAGCCCCAAAGGACACGACGTGATCAGCGTGGATCTGGCAAAGGCCTGGCTGGCGTCCCGGGGACGGACGGCGGCTGTGGAGTACCTGAATGAAGTGAAAAAAGGTCCGTCCGGCCCGACCTGTGCCGGCACCGATTCCGGCAGTGTCGGAAAAAACCGCGATCTGTTTGGACGGATTCTCAATGAGATTCTCGATGCCATTCCGGAAAGCGAACGCATCGCCACGGTCCGGGTTTTCGATTCGGATCTGGAAGGAAGCTGTGGCCTGAACCATGTCCGGGCCGCTCATCCGGAAGTGTTCGTACGCGGCGGCATCATGGAACGCGGCAACTTTTCCGCGGCAGCGGGATTCGGCAGCGAGCCGGGCCGCCAGGGGGTGTTTGCCACATTCAGCGCGTTTCTGGAAATGGTGATTTCGGAAATCACAATGGCCCGGCTCAACCAGGCGAACGTGCTGGCACACTTCAGTCATGCCGGCTGCGACGACATGGCCGACAACACGTGCCATTTCGGAATCAACAATATGTTCGCGGCCAATGGCCTGTGGGAAGACGGGAAGGATACGACCCGTCTGTACTTTCCGGCGGACCAGCATCAGTTCCAGGCCTGTCTGAAAACCATTTTTCCTCAGCCCGGACTGCGGTTCCTGTTTTCCACCCGCAGCGGTGTCCCCGATCTGCTCAAAGAAAACGGCGAACGCTTCTTTGACGACGACTATGAATTCGTCCCGGGGCGCGACGACATCATTCGGGAAGGAACGGCCGGCTACGTCGTTTCCTTCGGAGAAACCACCTGCCGGGCCCTGGATGCGGTCATCCGTCTGAAAGAATCGGGACTCGATTTCGGCCTCGTATGCAAATCCACTCTGAACGTCTGCGACGAAGCCGTCATGGAACGGCTGGTGCAGTGTCCGGCCGTGCTGGTGGCCGAATCGTTCAATGTCACCACGGGACTGGGTTCCCGCTTCGGAACGGAACTGCTGCGGCGGGGTTTCCGGGGTGCCTACAACCACATCGGAACGAACCGCGAAGGATCCGGCGGACTGTGGCAGCAGATGGGCTACCAGGGACTCGATTCCGACGGAATCTTCCAGGCCGCCAAAGCCCTCGTCTGACCCGAGGTCATCGCGGCCGCCGTTCCCGCCGGAAACCGTCTCCTGTTCGGATGGCCATGGCGGACGAACAGCCGCCGGGCGGGGTGCGCACCGGCTCGACTCGATGCGTCCGGCCCGAAGGACCGGCTCCCTGCGGTCTGTCAGCCGGACGGTGCCGGCTGTTCCGGCTGCATGGCGTCGAACATGTCTTCCAGGCCCGGTCGAAACACGTCGCCGATCAGAATATCGACGAGGCTGGAATGGTATTCCGGATGTTCCTTCAGGAACGTCGCGAAGCTGAATCCGGGGGTGTAGAAGGCATACACGAGTCGGCGGAAACTGTCGACTCCGCGGCGATACATCGGCTGCCAGTGCCCCAGCCGTTCGGCCGACAGATCACCGTCGGACAGCGCTTCGTGAATGGCATCCGCAGCGAACTCTCCGCTTTTCAGCGCCAGGTAGACACCGCTGGAATACACCGGATCGATGAATCCGAAGGCATCGCCGACCAGCACCCACCCGTGTCCGGCTCCCTGTCCGCTGGACCAGGAAAAATCCTTCGTCGTCAGGAACTCGCCCAGCCGTTCCGCTCTGGCCAGCCGTTCCTGCATGGCCGGACAGCGTTTCAGTTCCCGGGCGAACACATCCGCTGCGGTGCCGTGCTGAGGGCCGAACAGAAAGGACAGGTCGGCCGTGCATCCCACGCTGACGATGTCATCAGGCAGCGGGATGTACCAGAACCATGACTTTTTTTCCGGCGTCTGCATGATGAGCGTGGCGCCTTCATCCCGTCCCCGGTCCCGCCGGGCCCCGCGAAAGTACCCCCAGATGCTCGCCTTCAGCAGACGGGGATCGCGGTGCCGGTCTTTCCGGCGGCTGCTCAAAAAGGCACTTTGCCCTGTGGCATCGACCACCACAGACGCTGCCAGACGAACGCGCTGAGTGTCGCCCTGACGTCGTATCTGCGCCTGCACTCCGACGGCCCGATCGTTTTCGAACAGGACGTCGGTCACATGAGCGGACGTATGAACGGCCGCTCCCAGCTCCCGGGCCCGCTCCAGAATCATGCGGTCGAATTCACTGCGAACCACCTGCCAGGTCACACTGCTTTCCTGTGGGCGATGTTCGTCGAAATAAAAGGGAGCCGATTCGCGAAACCCGTCGCTGACGAACTGGACGCTGTATTTGCGCGGAAAGGCGGACTGCTTCATCTGCTCGATCAGTCCGAGACGCTGCAGAGTCCACCAGGTTTCCGGGATGAGCGATTCGCCCACATGAAACCGGGGAACGGTCGACCGTTCCAGCAGCAGGACGCGATGTCCATATTCGGCAGTCAGAGCGGCGGTGGTGGCACCGGCAGGACCGCCGCCAATGACGATCACGTCCCACGGACCTTCTGTGTCGGGGCAGTAATCGACCGGATCACCGGACACCGGAAGATTCATGACGACTCATTCGATTCATACGGAGACGGAACAGAGACGACACAGCAGCCGGAACACACAGCCCGGCAGCAGAACCTGCGGCGCCTGGTCCTCGGAAAGCAGACAGGCGGACGATTATGACGCATCCGGCTCTTCGGTGGCAGCACCAAATCCGCCGACCGTTTCAAAGTGCTGACGAATATCCCGCATGGTCGCCGGCTGGAACATGGTGGTTCCGTACTTTGTGGACGTGATGGCAGCCCGGATCACGGATTCATCGTCTTTGGGAAACACGGCCAGACAGGGGACCCTGAGCGACCGGCCCCAGGCCTGCATCTGCGGGAAGATTTCGAGCACATCATCGCGCGTCGTATCGGCCAGGAACAGGACACCGCCAGGCGGCCGGCTGCTGCGCAGTCGATCGAGTGCCTTCCGGGGATCCGGACAGAAGGAGAGACGAAATCCATGTTTTTTTCCGAAGTACTGTTCGAGCACTTCCCGGCGGCGGTCGACCGGATCCACGATGAGCAGATGGAATTCGGCCGGCGACGCGGGCGGGGGCTCCGGAGGCGGACTGCCGCCGCGGGCCCGCGGTGAGGATTCATCCCAGGCGTCCATCTCGATGAGCGCCCCTTTCAGATCCTCCAGCACCTCATCGGCCGTCTGATACCGCGCACTCGGGCTGACTTCCATCATGCGGGCCGTGATGTCCATCATGGAATCCGGCAGATCCGGGCGAAACGTGTGCAGCGGGCGAATCTGCGTGTAACGGCTCAGCTGCAGCCGCTCTTCGCGATCGCGCGTGCGCGGCCAGGGAGATTCGCTGCTGAGCAGCTCATACAGGATCGCTCCGGCGAAGAAAATATCCGTGCGCGGATCGTTGCGCGGAGCATTGGTTCCTTTTTCCAGCGAGGCATATTCGAGTGCCCGATGTACGTCGTCGCTGATGCAGGAGGCTGTCGGCGTTTCCGCTCCTGCCAGACCGAAATCCACCAGTTTGGCCGTCCCGTCACTGCTCATCAGCACGTTGGTCAGCTTCAGATCGCGGTGCGTCGTGTCCAGCGAATTGGCGTAGCTGAGTCCGGAACAGATGTCGTACATGCATTCGGCCGCTTCCACCGGTGTCACGCTGGATCGGATGCGCAGGAAATCGCGAAGATTGCCGCCTTCGACGAATTCCATGGTGATGAAATGCCGATCCCCGTCCGATGCCACGTCATAGATGGGCACGATGTTCCGGTGGTTGAACCGCTGACAGATCCGGGCTTCCCGCTGGAATCCTTCCACGGCCTTCGGATCCTGAGCCCAGCGGTCCCGCAGAAGTTTCAGAGCCACCGTGCGGCTGCCGTCGAGAGTCGCCGCGCGAAAGACGCGGGCGAAACTGCCGGACCCGTTGCGGTACAGCAGTTTGTAATTGCCCAGCAGAAGACTTTCGCCTTCGCCACTGAGAATCCGGTGGCGCTGCAGCGGTGTCAGAAGATCCCGTTCGGCCAGCTTGTCCACAATGCCCCGGACATTGTTGTTCGACCGAAACAGACCGGCGACCTCCTCCCAGTCCGAGGCGCTGACGAGCCGGGATCCAACCAGAAACCGCTTCAAACCTTCTTTGGAACTAAACTGCACCATGACGCATCAGACTGTGTGTCACTCTGCAACACAGACTTCCTGGCAGCGCAGAATCTGTTCGATCGGATGCGCTGTGCTGCAGCCGGCAGTCCGTCCGTTGTTCCACGCGTGATGTTCGTGGGTCCAGCAAATTCAGTACCCGTCCGATTCCGCCCGCCCGCGCCGTTTCCGCAGGGTTTCGGTCAGCGGTCCGCCTTTCAGCGTCTGCAGGCCCCGGTCCGCTCCACACGAAGCTCAAAACCTGGCCACCTGCGCCCCGGAACCTGGCCGCCCGAAAGACCCCAAAATGCCAATCGTAACGGCGATTCAGTCCGGTTCAACATCCCGCCGAACCGCGACGGTACGGGAACAGAGAATTGGAAGCCGCCGCCGCGGCTAGCTGTCACAACCGGCCGGTACCGTCACAATCGTTCGGTCCAGCCATGTCAGCAGATCCGGAACCTCCGTGTGAAAGCATACCAGACGCCGGCAGGATTCCGTCACAAATCCGTCTGCCAGCAGCTGATCGCACAACTGTTCCAGTGCCGCGAATGCTCCGGCACAGTTGAGCACTCCAACCGGCTTCCGGTGAATGTCGAGCTGACGCCAGGTGAGCGCTTCGAAGAATTCTTCCAGCGTGCCGAAACCACCGGGCAGGACGACATAGGCATCGGCCAGCCGATGCAGCAGTTCCTTGCGGGCGTGCATATCCGGCACGACTCTCATGTCCGCCACTTCCGGATGCATCAGTTCCCGAGTGGCCAGAAACCGGGGAATCACCCCCGTGATGACTCCCTGGTGCTGCAGAACCGTATCGGCGACGGCCCCCATGATGCCTGTGCTGCCGCCTCCATACACGAGGCGATGCCCGCGCTGAACGGCCTGAACCGCAAACTGCCGGGCCGCGCAACCGAAGGCTTCCCGTTCCCCGTCACGGCTTCCTCAGAACACTGCAATGCATGCCATGAAACGTCTTCCCGTCATCCGGCCCCGTGTGACGTCCCGTGTTCTGTCAGCCTGCCGGCCACGTCCTGGTCAGGTGGTGTCGGAATTCAGTGAACGCTGCCACGTGCGAAGTTCCGCCACCGGTTCGAATTTCGCGGCAGTCACCAGTTCCCGCGCGGCCGTGTTGTCTTCCTGAATCTGCACTTCCACCAGCCGAATGGACTGTTCCCGAAGCTGCCGGCAGGTTTCCACGATGAGCGAAAACGCATAGCCCTGCCGCCGTTCGTTTTCCGACACAACGACATCCCGAATGCCCACGGCACGCACCCCCCAGCGGGGAATGTACATGTCCAGCCCCACAATGCGGCCTGTGGCGACCGTTTTTCCGGTTCCGCGGTCGGCCAGTTCGATCTGCAGTGTGTCCTGGTGGCTGTGCCGGGCATGCCACCACCAGGAATGATCCGAGACGCGGTCGGTGATCAGCATGTTCAGCCGGCGGCGATTGCGAATCAGTCGTGCATCGATGGGATCCCGACCGATGTCCAGATCCCGATGCAGGATCGTGGTTCGAATGCCCGGACGATAATCGGCCGACGTGAAAAAATCGTCCCACGCAGCGGCACCGGACGCGAATCCGGACGGTTCCACACCGCCGTAAATCGCGTGGTAGAAACCGTTGCCGTTCGGTCCGGCACCGGCCGTCACCACGCGGGCACCCCGGGCCACCAGATACTGTTCGGCGCGGCGCAGCAGCTCCCGCCCGATTCCCTGCCGGCGGTATTCCGGCCGGACCATGATGGCCGACAGCGTCCCGCGGCTTCGATCGAGCGCCGTTTCATCATCCGTCGCGGAAAACCCCGCATGGGCCATTCCGACGATCGCCCCGTCCGCTTCCGCGATGATCAGGCCGCGGCGATCGAAGTAGGGGCGGGAAAAGACGGCCAGCTCCAGAACCTCGCAGGGGAACCCTTCGGCCGCACTGGGCCCCAGATCGGACACATGCCACAGGCGAAGCAGGTGCGGGGGATCGGCATTATGAAACGTACGATACGTAACCACGTGCTGTCTGCTGCCCGATCAGTCCGTTCTGCCGAACCGTCGTATGAGAGGACCGGAATGTTCGGTGCGGGCCGATCGCTGAAAACAGGCTCTCGCCATATGTGCGTCCTCCGACCAGACAGCATGCGGCTCCTTCACCGGCTCAGGGCCGCAAAATGTATCACTCGCAATTTCCTCTGACAAGCTGGTACACTGCCGTTGCCTGCCCCGTCTTCAGCCCCCGTCCATCCAGGCGGGCACCGATGCGGGCAGGCTGAACCCTGGTGTGTGCCTGTCGCCTGATCCGCTTCGTATGTCCGAAACACGTTCCCCATGGACCGATCAGGAACTGTCGGCCTGGCTGGAAGAACAACTGCCGCCGGAACGGATGGTCCGGCTGGAAAAGGAACTGCGCAGCGATGAGGCCCTGCGCCATCGCCTGGCCCAGATCATCCGGCACCGCGATCAGGGCGGTCACACCGTGGGCGACATCTGGAGACGGGCTCGTCTGAGCTGTCCCACACGCAGTGAGCTGGGAGGCTACCTTCTGGAAACCCTCCCCCAGGAAGCCGCCGACTACATCGAATTCCATCTGATGACCATCGGCTGCCGCATGTGCCAGGCCAGCCTGCAGGATCTTCAGGAACACCTCGAACAGCCCGACGCCCCCCGGCACCGGCGACGCCGCATCTTCGAATCATCCGCCGGATATCTCGGCCACGGCTCTTCACCCCCCTCCTGACAAACCGGACTTCCTCCGCCGTCCACTCCCATCGGTTTCGCCCCATCCATCGCCCGTCAGCAGCGCCCGTCCCGGGCACTTTCATCCCGGACACCTGCCGCATCGATGGACTGCCGCGAAAACAGACAAATCTGTTCGCTCGTCGTTCCGGGCACTCTTCTCCTGCAGCCGATCATCTGTAAAATCACGCCTCACCGAAATCGGTTGCCCAGCAGGCAGTCAAAACTGCCTCAACTTACAGCACTCAGCCAGGCCCAACAGGACAACCTGTCTGGAGTCGGTGGATTTCCATCGCCATTTGACGGTGCAGAAACCGGCATCCGGTCAGGTTTCTGCCGTGTTTCCCATCACAGCAGACCGAACATGGTCGAAGCCAGCAGTCATCTCATCGACGGACTCATCGGCGACGGGCCTGCCATGCAGCAGGTGTACACCATCACGCGCCGTGCTGCGCCGTCGCATGCCACGGTGCTGCTCACCGGAGAAACGGGCACCGGAAAAGAACTCATCGCCCGCGCCCTGCATGAACTCAGCCCCCGCGCCACCGGACCGTTCGTTCGCGTCAACTGCGGCGCTCTGTCAGAAAGCCTTCTGGAAAGCGAACTGTTCGGACATATCAAAGGGGCCTTCACCAGCGCCCATACGTCACGGACAGGCCGGTTCGAAGCGGCCCATGGTGGCACCATTTTTCTCGACGAAATCAATTCCGTCAGTTACCAGCTTCAGGTCAAGCTGCTGCGCGTGCTCCAGGAACATGAATTCGAACGGGTCGGCGACACGCGGACCATTCAGGTGGACTGCCGCGTGATCGCCGCCACGAATGTCGATCTGGTGAACGAAATTCGGGACGGTCGATTTCGAGAAGACCTGTACTACCGACTCAACGTCATTCCCATCAACCTGCCGCCTTTGAGAGAACGTCCGGAAGACATCGACAAGCTGGTGAATTTTTTCGTCGAGCGGAGCGCGACGCCGGATGGCGCGCCGGCTCGTCCGTTCACCCGGGCGGCTCTGGATGTCCTGCGGTCGTACCACTGGCCGGGCAATGTTCGCGAACTGCAGAATTACGTGGAACGTGCTCAGGTCCTGTCCACCCGTCCATCGATCGACGTGGACGATCTTCCCGACCACGTTCGCGGCGTCCCGTCTCCCGGACCGGTCCGGCCGGCGACCGGAACTCTCGAATCGCTGTGTACGGAACTGGTCAGCCGTACCATCGCCGAACTGGGTCTCGAAGCCGGCGACCTGTACGCCGGCGTGGTCAGTCGGGTGGAACGGGAAGTCATTCTGCAGGTCCTGCGGCACTGTCAGGGGGTGCAGACGCGCACAGCGGCCCGTCTGGGAATCAACCGCAACACGCTGCACAAAAAGATCGAAGAACACGGTCTGCACGAAGAAGCGCGGTGAGTGCGGACACGTGTTGTTCCGGCGTCATCCGCCGCCGGACGCCGCGAAGCGGACCCGGACCGACAGGGCAGGGCATTCGTCTGTCAGGCCGGCCGCTGAAACAGACACTGCGGACATTCTGACTGCCGGAGGATTCACGCCATCTACGACATCATTGGAGACATCCACGGGCATGCCGAGGAACTCGTGCAGCTTCTGGAACGGCTGGGTTACCGGGAACAGCACGGCTGCTACCGGCATCCGGCACGGCAGGCCGTATTCTGCGGCGACCTGATCGACCGGGGACCTCAGATTCCCGACGTGCTGCATCTTGTCCGGACGATGGTGGAACAGGAAGCGGCCCGCACCGTCATGGGCAATCATGAATTCAACGCCATTGCCTGGCACACTCCCCGGCCGGATTCTTCCGACCAGTTTTTTCGATCGCACACAGCTCACCGGCAGCGGCAGCATCAGGCGACACTCGATCAGATGACCGCGTCAGAAATCGCCGATGCCGTCGCCTGGTTCCGGACCCTTCCGGTGGCTGTCGACCTGAATGGGCTGCGTGTAGTCCATGCCTGCTGGGATCCGGCCGGCATCTCCGTGATTCGCGACGCCTGCGATTCGACCGACCCGTTCGGCACCGCGTTTCTCAATCGGGCTCTGACGACCCACGACGATCCGCTCGGCCAGGCCCTGGACACGGTTCTGAAAGGCCCTGAGCTGCGGCTGCCGGACGGACACACCATCACCGATGCGGAAGGCCGCTGCAGGACACATGTCCGCATCCGCTGGTTCGAATCTCCGGACGGCCGATCCATCGGGGACTATGCGTTTCCAAAAATGCCGGACCTGCGTCACGTGCCGCTTCCCGACAGGGTGCCGGCTCGCCCCTATCCGAAAACCGATCCGCCGCTTTTCGTGGGACATTACTGGCTGCGGCGCAGCGACATTCCTTTGCTGCGTCCCAATCTGGCCTGCCTGGATCTCAGTGTCGCGAAAAACGGTTTTCTGTGTGCCTACCGATTCGACGGAGAAACCGTCCTGTCGGCCGACCGGCTGGTGCGGGTTCCCGCCCGGTCCCGTCGCCTGCAGGCCGGTTCCCCAGTCAGGTCTTCTCATGAACAGTCCATTGTGCATCGGGATTCGCGGGGCCCGGACGCATAACCTGAAGAATGTCAGTCTGGACATTCCTCTCGGGCAGATCACCGTCATCAGCGGCCCCAGCGGATGCGGGAAAAGTTCTCTGGCAGTCGACACGCTGTTTGCCGAAGGTCAGCGCCGTTTCCTGGAAGCGTCCGGGGGCAGTTCCCGCCATCTGCTCCGCCGGCTGGTGCGACCGGACGTGGATGCCGTGACGAGTCTGCCTCCGGCCGTGCATCTCGACCAGCGCCCCGGACAGGCTCCCTCGCGAAGCACTCTGTCTGTCACGGCGCAGGTTCACGATGACCTGCGACTGCTGTACGCCCGCTGCGGAATCATTCACTGCCCGTCCTGCGGACGGGCGCTGCAGCGTCAGTCCGTTTCAGAAATCGTGGAACACGTCGAACAGTTCCCGGATCGGACGAAGTTCCTGATTCTGGCTCCGGTCGGCCTGCCGGCAGGCGACGGCCTTCAGGAATGTCTGCAGAAAGTGATCCGCAGCGGTCTGGTCCGTGTACGGATCGACGGTGAGGTGTTCGACATCGACGATCCGGACATTCCTTCGTCCGATGACGTTTCTTCGTCCCATTCCGTGCAGTCGGTGGAAGCGGTCGTCGATCGACTCATTCTGAAAGACGGAATCCGTCCGCGTCTGTACGATTCGATCTCCCTGGCCGTTCGGGAAGGCGATGGCTGCTGCATCGTCAGCGTACAGCATGACGACCAATGGCAGGATCACCTGTTCCACACGCGCTGTCACTGCGAACAGTGTGACCAGGATTTTCCCGATCCGGATCCGGGACTGTTCCGTTTTTCATCCGCTCGTGCCGCCTGCAGCCTGTGCGGAGGCACCGGCTGTCGTCCGGCCGACAGCGATGCGGATTCCCGGGGAACAGACGACACGCCGTGTCCGGCCTGCCGGGGCAGCCGGCTGCAGCCGTTCGCTTCCGCCGTTCAGTTCGGGCAGATGACGATCGGCCGGTTTTCCGAGCAGACAGTTGACCAGGCACTGCTTCTGGCGCGCCGCTGGCGGGACAGCATCTTCCGAACCACTGACTCCAGGACGTCTGCCGACGGCCCTTCTGAGATCCCGCAGATGCGCCCGGGATCTCTTCCGGCAGCGCGCGTGGTTCTGCCCGATCTGGTCCGCCGTCTGCAGGCTCTTCAGCGCGTCGGTCTGGGATACCTGCGGCTCAGCCGAACAGCCCGAACGCTGTCCGGCGGCGAATACCAGCGGGCCCGTCTGGCGGCCTGTCTGGCGACGGATGTCCAGGGCATCTGCTGCATTCTGGACGAACCGACAGCCGGCCTGCACGCGGCCGACACACAGCAGCTCATCGAAAACCTGCGGGCACTGAAACAGGCCGGTGCAACCCCTGTTGTCGTGGAACACAGTCCGGAAGTCGTGCGGGCCGCCGACCATGTCATTGAAATGGGTCCTGCAGCCGGGCAGGAGGGCGGCCGCATTCTGTTTTCGGGCCGTCCGCAGGATCTTCCGCCGGAGACACCCACCGGCAGGTTTCTCAGACGAAACGAACCATCCGCCGGTACGGGACCCGCGACGGATTCCGATCTGTCCGAAGCGTCCTGGATCGGTATTCGCGGAGCGGTCCGGCACAATCTGAAGGGCATTCATGCCGATTTTCTGCTTCGGGGCATCACGTGTGTCACGGGAGTCAGCGGATCGGGAAAATCCGCGCTGGTGATCGACTCCCTGGTTCCCGCCGTGCGGACGGCTCTGACCGATCCGGGTCGCGGCGCAGCGGCCGGCTGCTGCGAATCCCTCTCGGGAACGGAACACCTGCAGCGTCTGGTGTTCGTTGACGACCATGCAGGACGCGGCAGCCGACGATCCTGTGTCGCCACCGTCAGCGGGATGTGGAATGAGGTGCGGCGACTGTTCGCGGCCACCCGAACCGCCCGCGCCCACGGCCTGTCGCCTCGACATTTCAGCTTCTCGTCCGGTCCGGGACGCTGCCCGGCCTGCCGGGGAACCGGCGTCGAAAACATTCGCATGCGTCTGCTGCCGGACGCCACGGTGCGCTGCCCGGCCTGCCAGGGCCGCCGTTTCCGGCCCGCACTGCTGCGGGTTCAGTTCGCGGGCTATTCGATCGACAAAATCCTGGCACTGCGGATCGATGAAGCGATGGACGTATTTTCCGAAATCGCCTCCGTACAGCGACGCCTGCAGCCTTTTCGGGATGTCGGACTGGGGTACCTGACGCTTGGACAGCCGGGTTCTTCCTGGTCCGGCGGAGAAGCCCAGCGGGTTCGGCTGGCCGCGGAACTGCTGGAACCGAATGCGGGGACCACCCTGTACGTTCTGGATGAACCGACGCGCGGCCTGCATGGCAGCGACACGGCCCGACTTCTGGGACTGCTGCGTTCGCTGGTTTCCCGCGGTCATTCGGTCGTGGTCACCGAACACAGCCTGCAGGTGATCCGGGCATCGGACTGGATCATCGATCTGGGACCGGGACCGGGAGAAGACGGCGGCCGCGTGGTGGTCTGCGGACCACCGGACCGTGTGGCCGCCTGTGCGGACAGCCGGACCGGGCAGTGCCTCCGAGCGGCATCCGGCACTTCGGCCGATCGAGACTCTTGAGTTCCCGAAGATGGTGCACAATACTTCGCGGAAAATTTCGAATTTCTTCCCGGTCCCGGTCGGATCCGGCAACATGCGCTGCGACGATTCCCGGGATCTTTCGCTGCCGCCCGGGTGCGGCAGTCCCGCCTGAACATGCAATTCCAGTGAGGTACCGCATCTATGGCTGACCAGGACGGCCGACCGATGATTGAGGCCTGCGGCCTCAGCAAATTCTACGGCGATTTCGCAGCCACACAGAACGTGTCCTTCACCGTTCCGGCCGGTCAGGTCTGCGCGTTTCTCGGCCCCAACGGAGCGGGCAAGTCCACAACGATGAAGATGCTGACCGGATTTCTGGCCCCCAGTGAGGGGTCAGCCCGGATCGGCGGATTCGACGTGGCCACCGAACGGCTTCAGGCGGCCGAACTGCTGGGCTACCTTCCGGAAAACGGTCCGTTGTATCTGGAAATGACTCCGGAAACCTTTCTGCGGTACACGGGCGAAGCCCGCATGATGCCGCCCGAACGGCTGCGGGAACGGATGGCTTTCGTCGCCGAACAGTGTGCTCTGGGTGATGTGTGGGGCAAGGCGATCGGCAAGCTGTCCCGCGGTTATCGTCAGCGGGTCGGCATGGCCCAGGCTCTGCTGCACGACCCGGATGTCCTCATTCTGGATGAACCGACCAGCGGCCTGGATCCGAATCAGGTGCGGGGCGTTCGGGACCTGATTCGCAGTCTGGGAGAAACCAAGACCGTCCTGCTGTCGACTCACATTCTTCAGGAAGTCCACGCTGTCTGCGGCCGCGTGATTCTCATCAACGACGGCCGAATCGTGTTCGACGGTCCGACTGAAGAACTGGGAACGGAAGGCACGGCCATGGAACAGAAGTTCCATGAACTGACCGGAGCGGTGGCCTGAACGGCGGCTGCGTCCCCGTGCTGCCCGGTTTTTTCCGGGGTCTGTCCGGATCCGGTGATTTCTTCGTCATGTTTCCCTGACCTTCGCTTCACGATTCAGAATCAGATTCAGCCATTCTGCCAGAACGGAACCATTGAGGCTCATTCAGTCATGACACTTCGCAGCCAGGTTGTGCTCTCGATTTTTCGCCGGAACTTTTCCAGCTATTTTTCCGGAGTCCTGGGATATCTGTTCATCATCGTCTTCGTGGCCGCCGGAGCCGCTCTGGCATTCAATGCCGAGTTCTTCACGGCCAATGTGCCCACGCTGGACCAGCTGACGGAAAAGTATCCGCTGCTGCTTCTGTTCATCGTACCGGCCATCACGATGACCGTGTGGGCCGACGAACGCAAACAGGGCACCGATGAACTGCTGTTCACGCTGCCGGTCACTGATCTGGAAGTGCTGCTGGGAAAATATCTGGCCGTCGTCGCGGTGTATTCGGTGGCCTTGCTGTTTTCTCTGGCCTATGTCGTGGTGCTGCAGTTTCTGGGCAATCCGGACTGGGGTCTGCTGTTCACCACCTACTTCGGTTACTGGATTGCCGGAGCCGCGATGCTCAGCGCCGGCATGCTCGCTTCGGCTCTCAACCGCACCACGACCGTCGCCTTCATTCTGGGCGTTCTGATGGCCGGCATTCCCGTCTTTCTGGGATACGTCGCGCGTCTGATTGAACTGGCGGTCGGATTTCTGGCCTGGCTGGGTGTTCCGGGGCTTTCCGGAACCAGCGAGACCGGCACCGTTCGGCTCACCGGAATCCAGCAGATCTTTTCGGAACTCAGCCTGCAGGAACAGCTTCGGGACTTCGGACTGGGCGTCATACCGCTGTCCGGAGTGATGTATTTCGTCGCCTTCACCATCCTGATGCTGTACCTGAACCTCGTGTTCATTTCCAAACGCCACTGGAGCGCCGGGAAAGCTGTGGGCACGGGAGTCCACTACGGGATTCGGGGCGTCTGTCTGGCGACGATTCTGCTGTGCGGCACGGCGTGGGCCGGTTACGCAGCCCTGCGTTTCGATGCCACGGCCGAACAGCTTTTCAGCCTGTCGCCGGCCACACGGGACGTTCTGAAGAACATTCAGGCGGACCGCCCGATCGAAATCCAGGCGTTTTTGAGTCCGGAGGTTCCTGCGGAATACGTCGACACGCGTCGCAACCTGCTCGGTCTGCTGCGGCAGTTCGATCAGATCGGCGGCAGCAATCTGGAAGTCCGCTATGTGGAGGTGGAGGAATTCAGCAAAGAAGCCGAAGAAGCGGAGCATTTCGGGATCGAACCGACCCGCCTGCTCTCGGAAGTCGACGGCCGCCGCACCGAAGTGGAAGTCTACCTGGGTGCCGTGGTGATCAGCAGTTATGACAAGGTGGTCATCCCGTTCTTCGGGCGCGGTCTGCCGATCGAGTATGAACTGATGCGATCGGTGCGCACTGTGGCCAGCGAAGAACGCCACCGTGTGGGCATTCTCAGTACAGACGCCGGCCTCATGAGTCCCTCTCAGGAATGGCAGATCGTCACGGAACTGAAGAAACAGTATGAAGTCGAATCGGTGTCAGCCGATTCTGAAATCGATCCGTCGTCCTTCGATGTGCTGCTGGCGGTGATGCCTTCGTCACTCACGTCAGAACAGATGGATCATCTGGTCACCTACGTCAAAGGCGGTCATCCCATTCTGATTTTCGATGACCCGTTTCCGATCGCTCTGGGAACCGGCATGGGTGTGACCAATGCACCGCGGCTGCCCAAACCGCAGCAGAATCCCATGGGGATGGGCATGTTCGGAGGCCAGCCGCCTCCGCCGCCCAAAGCCGACGGCGGAAAGGCCACGCGGCTGCTGAATGCCCTGGACGTGCAATGGGACTACGACCGCATCGCCTTCGACTACAACAACCCGCACCCGCAGTACGACCAGCTGCCGGCCGAGTATGTGTTCGTCACGCGCGACGGACATCCCCACGCGTTCAGCGAACAAAGTCCCGTGACGCGGTGGCTGCAGGAAGTGCTGTGCATTTATACGGGCTTCGTCCGGGAACGGGACACGGCCGGCCGTGAAACGAAATTCGTGGATCTGCTGAAAACCAGCGGCAACAGTGGACGCCTGGAATGGGACGAATTCACGTCGCACAACTTCGACTTCTTTTCGCGACAGCCGACCGTGGTGCCGAAACCGGACAATCAGATTCTTCACATGGTGGACGACTTTTCCTATGTGCTGGCCGCTCACATCACATCGGACAAAGAAGGCGATGAACGCAACGCCATCTTCGTGGCCGACATCGATATGATTTCCGATTTCTTCTTCCGGTCGCGGCTGTCCGGCGATCTGGATCTCGATCTGGACAACGTGACGTTCGTTCTGAACGCCGTCGATGTGCTGATCGGCGATGAAGCCTGTATTCCGCTTCGCAGCCGGCGTCCCCGGCACCGGACTCTGGCCCGCCTGGACCGGCAGAAAAAGCGATTCATCGAAGAAGCCGCCCGCCAGGAGGCCGAAGCCGACGCAGCCGCCGATCAGGAACTGGAGGCGCGGCGGGAACAGCTTCAGGCCCGGGTGAAGGAAATCGAAGCGGACGAAGATCTCGACCCCATCGCCAAAGCACAGATGGTGCAGCAGGCTCAGGAAGCCGAACAGCAGCGTCTCAGCCTGGCGGAAGCTCAGATCGAACAGCGTAAGAACCGTGAGATCCGAAAGATCCAGGCGGAAACCCGGCGCAAAACCCGGGCCGTCGAAATCCAGACTCAGATCGCTGCCGTGATTCTGTCTCCGCTGCCGGCCGTTTTTCTGGGCCTGCTGGTCCTGGGCAAGCGGCGGAACGATGAAAAACGTCTGGTCATCGACAGCCGTCGACGCCAGTGACCTGTGGCTGCCGTTCTGCAGTCGCCCCCCGGTGCCCCGGTCGCGATATCACAGAACCTGCAGCAGCCGACTGTCTCCCATCAACTGCCACAACACGCAAACAGACCTTCTGGACAACTGACAGAGGAACCGGTCATGCCTCACCCGGATCAGACATCCGCATCGCCTGCCGCCGCCAGTCCGACTCGCCGCACTCTGGCTTTCGTCGTGGTCGCCCTGGTGTGCGTGGGAATCACCGTGGCCGTGGAACTGGCCAGCCGCCCGGCCCCCATCCAGGAATTCGGCCGGGTCGGTGAGGAGTTTTATCCGGACTTCACCGACCCCACGCTGGCAACGGGACTGGAAGTGTATGCCTTCGACAAGGAGGAAGTTCTGCCGCAGGAATTCATCGTCCGGCGGCAGCCCAACGGACGCTGGACGATTCCTTCACACCACAACTACCCGGCCGATGCCGAAGACCGTCTGGGCCGCACGGCCGCTTCGCTGATCGGCATCCGCCGCGGCGCTCTGGTGACCCGCTGGCCGGCCGATCACGCCCGCTACGGCGTGGTCAACCCGCGGCAGGATTCTCTGAAAGTCGACGAAGTCGACGGAGTGGGCAAACGCATCATTCTGACCGGTGAAGGTGATTCGGTCCTGGCGGATTTCATCATCGGCAACCGCGCCGATTCCGATTCGACTGATGAATACTACGTCCGGCATCCCGACGAAGACGAAGTGTACATCGCCAGTCTGGACATCGACCTGTCCACGAAATTCACCGACTGGATCGACACCGATCTGCTGGACGTGTTTTCCAGCGATGTGCGCCGACTGACCATCAACGACTACACGTTCGATGAGCTTCAGCGGACCATCACGCAGGGCGTGACCAGCGTCCTGAGCCGCGACAGTGCGTCCGATCCCTGGACCCTGGAGGGTCTCGACGAATCCACAGAAGAAGTCAACACCGATGCAGTGAACGATGCGGTTTCTGCCATTGTGGGTATGGAAATCATCGGTGTCCGCCCGAAACTGCCCGGCCTGACACCCGACCTGAAGCTCGACCGGAACGCGATTCAGTCTCAGGAAGACGTCGATCGCCTGCAGACAGACCTGATGGCACGCGGCTTTCTGCTGCAGCCGGATGAAACACCCGGATCCCTGAAGCTGATCGCCCGCGAAGGAGAACTGTTCGCCACCACCGATGACGGACTCACCTACCACCTGTACTTCGGACGTGCCTTCACAGGCACTCAGGAAGAACTGGAAATCGGTTTCAGCAGCAAAGACGATTCTGCAGAAGAATCGGACACGGACGAAGACGGGGAGGCCGGCACTCCCGATGATGCCGCGGCGGACACCGAACAGAACGAGAAGACCGACGAAAACGGCGATGGAGGCTCGGACGACGACGACGAAGAAGATTCCGACAGCGATTCTCAGGGATCGCAGCCGGGACGCTATCTGTTCATCCGCGTTGATTTCAGTGAATCCGACCTGGAACCGCCTCCGGAAAAACCGGTCGAACCGGAGATGCCCCCGGAACTGAAAGAGGAAGCCGAACAGGCCGATGACACACCGTCCGATGCCGGCGACGACGATTCCGGCAGCAGTGATGCTGAAAACGGAGATTCCGAAACCGATGCATCGGATCAGACCGAATCCGGAACGGATACAGACGGATCATCCGACACCGATGACAGCTCAGGCAGCGCTGACTCCGACAGCCAGACTGACAGCGAAGAGGACAAACCCGATGAAGATCCCCTGGCGGATCTGCGGGCCGAATACGAAGCCGCAAAGAAAAAGTACGAAGACGAACTGTCTCAGTACGAATCCGACCTGAAAGCATGGAATGAAAAAGTCAGCAGCAGCCGCGAAAAGGCAGAGACTCTCAGCCGCCGTTTCGCAGACTGGTACTATGTGATTCCCGGATCCACGTTCGACGAACTCCGGCTGTCCCGGGACGATCTGGTCAAACCCAAAGAGGACGACGACAAAGCCGACAGCAACGACGCAGACTCATCCGACGCCGGCAGCGGTGAATCGACGTCATCGTCCGACGAGGAAGACTCTCAGGAAGAATCCAGTGATTCCGACGAGTCCGCCTCCCCGGAAGGAGACACCGAGGAATCCTCTGAAGAATCATCCGATTCCGCGTCTTCACCGTCAGACAGCGCTCCGACCGATGATGCTGCGACCGACGCTCCGTCTGAGAGCCCGTCCGCAGAAGCGACCGATTCAGACGTTCCGTCCTCCTCGGATTCTTCACAGAGCGATTCGGACAGCGGCAGCGGCAGTTGACAACGCTGTTTCCCCTGCGGCTGCCGTGACCGGATCCGCCGGGATCCGGTCACTGTCCTTCTGACATCCACGCCGCCGAAAAGCTGCCGGCAGAGCAGTTCTGTTTCAGCCTGCCCTGCGCTTCCGACAGGATCACTCGATTGTCTTCCGACATCTGTCGCTGCTGATGTCCTGAGACACGCCGGCGTTTCAGGACACAAATCGGCCTGTCTGGAAGCGGCTGCCCCGGCAGCGGCAAACGATTCGGACCGACCGGGCTGAACCGTGTCCTGGAAACTCGTTAAGCTGTCCCGCGGGTGGGCTGCGGCCGGTGGGACATTGTCGGCCAGGTGCCGGCAGGTCTGATTCCGGCGACGTTCTGTGGTTTCCTTCACTGAACACAGCCGATGCCCGATCGTGTCGCCGGAGCGATTCGCGGGCTGACCGGCGGCAGCATTTCCGAACGGCAGGGGGAAGGGGAGAACGTTCCGTGGAGCGGTTTACCTGGGACTGTGGAAACCGACGGCTGTGTCCGAAGCGCATTCCTCTGATCATGGGGATTCTCAATGTCACGCCGGACAGTTTTTCAGACGGAGGCCGCTGGAACTCCGTCGATGCGGCCGTCCGGCACGCGCAGCAACTGGCTGAGGAAGGGGCCGACATCATCGATGTGGGGGGAGAATCCACACGTCCGGGTGCAGCACGTGTGGAAGAAGAGGAGGAGCTGCGGCGCACGATTCCCGTCATTCGGGAACTGGCCTCCGCCCTCAGCGTTCCCCTGTCCATCGACACCACCCGATCCCGGGTGGCCCGGCAGGCGGTCGAAGCCGGTGCCGTGATCGTGAACGACATTTCCGGGCTGACGTTCGATCCGGACATAGTGGAAGTCTGTCGAGACAGCCAGGTCGGCGTGTGTCTCATGCACCTGATCGGCACGCCGCAGACGATGCAAAACAATCCGCAGTACGATGACGTGGTTCACGACGTGACAGACTGGCTGAAGCGGCGCGTCGATGCGTGTGAGCAGCAGGGGATCGAACCGGACCGGATCTGCGTGGATCCCGGCATTGGTTTCGGAAAGACGGCCCGGCACAATGTGGAGCTTCTGAACGCGGCTGGAACAATGCAGCAGGAACTGGGGCGGCCACTGCTGGTGGGCCATTCCCGAAAACGGTTTCTGGCTCACCTTCTGGGCCGTCCGGTGGACGAACGAACCGCCGGAACCACCGGCATTTCCGTGGCGCTGGCGGAGCAGGGCGTCAGCGTTCTGCGCGTCCACGATGTGGGGACCGTCCGAGATGCTCTGGTGGCCTGGTCCGCCGTGCAGCACGGCCTGCCGTCCGAGGATGCCGTCCAGGCGGAAAGTGCGAACGGCGCCTGACCGTCCGGGGTGTCCGTCGGCGGAACCGGCCGGATCCGGCAGGTCAATTTCTTCCCCTCCGCAGGAAAACATTTCACGTTCGAACGAGTCTCAGTCCGACCGGCTGCCGGCGTGAAGATTTTTTTCGCCGTGTTTTTTCGGTCAGAACGGACGTGTTCGGAAACATCCCGGCGCCATCGGCACGCCGAATGCATTCGAGGAATGCTGTCCGTCCTGTGTCTGCGCCGGCAGTATCTGCCACAACACAGAACGGCGTCTCCCTCCCTCTCATGTGTTGTCAGTCCGTTTCATGTCCGCTTCTGCCGTATCGCTGTTTTCCGTTGTGCCTTCTGCAGCGGGAACACCACCTGCGTCGACGCCGTCATCTGATCAGCAGACGTCTGCCGGCCCGTTTCTGGCTGACCTGCGGCAGGCTGTCGAACAGGATGGCCCTGCGCAGGCGGCGCCCGTGTCTCCACCGGCCGACGGAACCTCGCCGCGGCCGGGCGGTGGGACGAATGGCGGCGCCGCATCGCTGTCGGCCTCTCCGAATCAGACAGTCACTTCAGCAAAACAGACAGCGCTCGGCACCGACCCTGTCGACATTCGGATCTCCACCGTCGTCGTGACGACCGGAACTCGCCCCGACGTTTCTATCGAACCGCAGCCGGAATTCCGACGGTCGATCACCGGCATTGTGACGGTCACCACTCCCGGCCTCGGCCCGTCCGAACCGGCACGGCTTCTGCGGAACTCAGATCTCAACACCGTTGCGACACGCCCGGATATTCCGACACGCACTGAAAACGAACATGGAGCACCGGACCATTCCGCAAAAGCCCCGTCCGGCTCTGTTTTCATCGTCTCTGCCGCCGGCTCCTCTGATGTCAGCGTGACCGTTCCGGATGATCTCCCTGCGAACACGATCCCGGACCAGCCCTTGCCTGCCGCCGACACGGCATCTGCCCCCCATGATTCGGAAGGCCGCCTCCACACCCCGATCACGCATGATCCCGGCCAGACAGACGCTCTGAATCTTTCTGCTGCGGAGCCATCCCGATCGACGACCACGCATTTCCCAGTCTCAGCGCAGGCAGATGCCGAGCGGTCGTCCGTTCCTTCGGGGATCACTTCACGCGACGACAGCACGATCCGTCCGCCCGGTCAGCAGCGAAACACGGATCGACCGCCGGCAGAACAGCCCGTTCGCCATGCCGCCCGAAGAGCGGACGAACGCCTGATTCACTCGACGGCCCAGGAAGGAAATTCGTCGGAGTTCCGTTCGCTGCCCGATCACGCTGTCCGTTCGGCCGTCGATGGCACCCAGGACTCGGTTGAGGAAAAGGACATCCGCCGTCCGGATTCCCTGGTCTTCACAACAACGGCATCCTTTGTCATTCCTGGCCTGACGCAATCCGTTCTGCCCCAGGACACCACTTTTGGTCCGGTCGATTTCGCGTCCTCCGACCCGGCCCGTGTTTCCGGTCTCCCGTTGGTACCATCCGAAGGGAGGCAGTCGGATGAAACCATTTTGCTGCCAAACAGGTCAGGTTTCTCACCGGCGGAACACCCTGCCCCCGCCGCAGCCGCTGATGGTTCCCCTTCCGCCGTCCGCCGCACCACGGACAGCACCGGTCTTTTCAGCATCGACACGACAGATGTTTCCCGTTCAGACTCTCCAGCCGGTGCTGTGGAAGCCGAATCGATCCTGACTCTTCCGGACGGAACAGCTGTTCCTGTGAGAATCACGGTCGATGGATTCTCACATCGCGTTTCCGGATCCCGGACGATTTCCGCATCGGCTGACTCGGTGCCTGCTGCACTGCCGGCACAGAATGTCGGGTCATCCGGTCACATTGAATCTGGTTCCGAACCGGTCCCGTCCGTCGTTCGCAACCACACTCGTACGGTTTCAACCGGTAACCCGGACATCCGTCCTTCCGGGAATGGCGTGCCGGCCCCTTCGTTTCCACCAGCCGCCTCCGTACCGGTTTCGGAAACGACTCCAGGCATCGGTTCATCCAACGAGCAACCGACGGCAGGTTCCGAATCACCGGCCGTTTCGGCTTCTTCACCGCCTCCAGAAACACCAGGAACCGCATCGGCAGACGGGCTGCCGGCCCCTTCCGTCTTCCGGCCACCCACGACCGCCGTGGACATTCCGACTCTCTCCGGCACACCATCATCTGCCCCCGCGCAGTTCGGAACGGCCAGCCGAAACCGGACGGAAGCTGCTCGGCCCGGAACCTCGTCGAGTGCTGAAATCGCTGCTGCCACGAACAACGCCCCTGCGGTCCGCACTACAGCGGGTTCTGTTACGGCTGATGATTCTCCGGTTTCGGCATCTGCCTCTGATCGCCCGATTTCGTCGGCAGATGGATCGGCGCCGAAACAGCCGATTTCGTCTCAGCCGGTCCAGCAGTCCGATGCTGCTGCGGGCACCGTTTCAGCCACCATCGTCGAT
>WFTL01000098.1 GCA_015485495.1 Planctomycetaceae bacterium | reverse complement strand
GTCTGAGGCTGATGTTCCTGTGGCGGATGCTGGTCACGCGCCGCGCCTGCCGCCAGGCCGGTCTGTTCGGTTCGTCTGCATCGGACTGCACGAAGTGAAAAAGAAAGGCTGTTTACCGGTTCGGCCGGCAGTTCTGATTCCGGTCTGGTGAAGGGGGTTCACCGGATGGGTTCCGGTGCTGCTTCCGGAGCCGCCCGCGGGATCGTTTTCGCTGTTCGGTCTGCGGCATTGAGCATCTGAGCAGGCTGTCCGGTTCGGCCGGTTGTCGGTCGGCTGTCCTGAATGCATGATGTGTCATGCATGATGTGCGGACAGATCAGGAGAACGGATTCTCCGGCCGGCAGTCTGCGGACTGCGCCGCCCACAGGCGTGTCTCCGGGGCCGTTTCCTGAGTTCCGAATCGTTCGCCTCTCCAGATCAGTCATCCTGTCCCGGTCGGGTTTCCTGCTTTGTTTTTCTGAGGTTTCTGCCATGCGTTTTCTGCCGATCTGCAGTCTTCTGTGTCTGTCTGTCTGCCAGGGGGCAGCGGGAGTGTCAGAACGTGTGACTTCGAAGAATCGCATGAGTCTCATTCCGGCCGGAAAAGAGGTCGATGCGATCGATGGAGATGTGGCCATCGGGAATGACCGGATGCGGGGCATCGTTGCGGCCGCGGTGCGCGGGCGTCATGCCAGCATGACCGTCCGCAGTGTGGCCGGCTGTCTGATCGACCTGGCCGTGCGGCATCACGAAAGTGACCAGCTGGGTGCCTTTTATCCGGGCCGTCGCCGCTATCCGTTTCGAAAGCTGCAGGTGCTTCCGGACGGACGCGTCACGGCGACGGCTCCTGGAACAGCCACCCGTCCGGAATACCGGACCACGTACACACCGGATGCCGACCATCCGGCGGTGCTCATCACATCGACCTGGACGAACACGGGCGACCGAAACCTGTCGCTGCAGCCGCAGGATGATCTGCGGGTCGACGGCGGGAAGGAAGATCAGGACCGGTCGTCCCCCGGAACGGCGGATTTCTTTTTTGTTCACGACATACACTGGCAGCAGGCATACGGCATTCTGGCAGACGGATGCCGTATCCGCATTTCCGGGAACGATCGGGAATCCGTGCTGAACTGGATTCCGCGGGACGGATCGGAAATCACGCTGGCCCCCGGTGAATCCTGGTCCCTGACGCGGCGGATCATCGTCGGCCGCGACCTTCCGGAAGTGCGGGCTGTGATCGACGAGCTTCAGGGGCGTTCCGTGCATCCGCTGCAGGTGACACTTCGCGATGCGGCCGGGACACCCATTGAGCGGGCTCGGGTGACGTTTTCATCCGGGTCGGATCGTCGCGGGACGGCTGTCAGTGACGCTGCCGGCCGGGTTGCTGTTCGTCTGCCGGCCGGCACATGGGAACTGACGGCCACTTCAGACGGTGTGCGGCTGCCGGAATCGGGCCGACAGACATGCCGTGTGGTCCCGGGAGAAAACCGTTTCGAATGGCGTTCGGCTTTCAGGCGGGGCTACATCAAAGGGCAGGTGACGGACGGGCGCGGCCGGCCCATTCCCGCGAAGCTCCAGTTTCTGACGGACGATGCGTCGCGGCAGATCGATCGGGGACCGGTTACGGGCGAACACTTTGTCCGCAATGTGGTGTACACACACGACGGCCGCTTCGCGTTTCCTCAGCCGGCCGGATCGTACGACGTGATCATCAGTCGCGGGCCGGAATACGATGCCCGGTTCACGACGGTTCGCGTGGAATCCGGACAGACCGTGCATCTGAACGCACGGCTGAAACGTGTGGTGCGAACTCCGGGCTGGGTGAGTGCCGATTTTCACAGCCACAGTTCTCCGTCCGGAGACAATACGAGCAGTCAGCGGGGCCGGGTTCTCAACCTGGTCTGCGAGCACATCGAGTTCGCTCCCTGTACGGAACACAACCGTGTCAGTTCGTACGCGCCGCACATCGAGGCACTTGGGCTGGAAGAAGAGCTGGCCACTGTGACGGGCATGGAACTGACGGGCCGTCCTTTGCCGCTCAATCACCAGAACGTCTTTCCCATGGTGCATCGGCCGTTCACTCAGGACGGCGGCGGGCCGCAGACCGATCAGAGTCCGGAACGACAGATCGAGCGGCTGGCTGCCTGGGACGGCGGCCGCGAAAAACTCATCATTCAGGACCATCCGGACATCGGCTGGTTTTTCTTCGATCAGGACGGCGACGGCAGTCCGGACCGCGGTTTCGAACGGGCTTTCGGACTGATCGACGTGATGGAGGTTCATCCGATCGATCGCATTCTGAAAATCCGGCGGTATGCCGTTGCAGACGGGAAACCGGTGGCCAATCACCGGATGCTCAACTGGCTGCAGCTTCTCAACCAGGGATTTCGCATCTACGGCGTCGTCAACACGGATGCTCATGACAACTTTCATGGATCCGGTGGTCTGCGGAACTGGGTGCAGTCGTCAACGGATGATCCGGCCCGCATTGAATCGGAGGAGATTCGGGTGGCGGCCGAACAGGGGCGGCTGATCATGTCCAACGGACCGTTTCTGGAAGCCGCATTTCGGGCATCCGGATCGCCGACTGCGTTCGTCAGCGGGCAGGACATGACGGCTGCCGACGGCCAGGTCCGGGTGGATGTTCGGGTCCAGTGTCCCAACTGGTTCGACATCGACACCGTGATGGTTCTGGTGAACGGGCGACAGCGCCCCGAATACACATACACGCGGGCCAGCCACGCGACGCTGTTTCGCCAGGGCCCGGTTCGTTTCGAACACCGCATTTCCGTCCGTCTGGATTCGGATGCTCATCTGATCGTCGTCGCCGGCCACGCAGCGGCACGTCTGGGCGACGTGCCGGGACCGCGCTGGGGCCGGCAGCATCCGACGGCCGTGACGAATCCGGTGTTCGTGGATGTGGATGGCGGCGGGTTTCAGCCCGCAGGCGACACGCTGGGCTACCCGCTGCCGGTTCGGTTCGACGAATCGCGGGCAGTGCAGCAGTAACCGGTGACCGTCCGTTTGTGATGCGTCGCCGCGGTGCGTCTGCTCAGAAGGGACACACGTCCGACGGCAGAAACCACACGGTCACATGACGGAAAAATAGTTGTCCACGGCGAAATCGAAGGCTTCGCGTGAGAGTTCCGCCGGGCAGCCGCGGTAGCTGCAGTAGTTGCGGACCTGCAGCAGCAGATCGCGCGGCTGGCAGAGCCGAAAGGGGCGGCCGGCTGCCCGATAGTGGGTGGCGATGAGATAATCGAATGCGTCCTCGTTCGGTTCGAAATCCATCACGCGGCACATGATGCCCAGCAGTTCCCGGAATTCCTGTTCGGAAGGATCGGGGACTTCGATCTTGTAAGGGATTCGCCGCAGAAAGGCTCCATCCACCAGATCCTTCGGTTCCAGGTTCGTGGAGAAGACGATGAGCTGATCGAAGGGCACGCGGATTTTCTTGCCGCTGGGCAGATTGAGAAAGTCGTATCGTTTTTCGAGAGGGACGATCCAGCGGTTGAGCAGCACGTCGACCGGCATCTTCTGACGTCCGAAGTCGTCGATCACCAGTGTGCCGCAGTTGCTTTTCATCTGCAGTGGTGCTTCGCAGATATTGGACTGCGTGTTCTTCGTCACTTCCAGTTCGTCCATCGTCAGTTCGCCGCCGGCGATGACGGTGGGTCGGCGGATGCGGACCCAGCGGCGATCGAACGGTGCCGTGTCGAGGAGTCCGGAAGGACGTGGCAATTCGATTTCCTCATGGACGGACGGATCGAAGATCCGGATGATGTCGCCGTCGACTGTGATGGCCCGGGGAATCCACACGGACGACCCGAACGCCCCTGTCACCCGTTCAGCAATGCTCGTTTTGCCATTACCCGGTTCGCCGTACAGAAACATGCCCCGGCCGGAATTGATGGCCGGGCCCAGACGGTCCAGCATCTGCGTGCTGATGATGAGTCCGTCGAAGGCTCTCTGGAGATCGTCGGCTGTGACGACCTGTCCTTCGATCGTCTGAGCGGCCACGCTGGCGGTGTAGGCTTCCAGTGTGACAGGGGCTGCTCCGAAATACGTGCACTCGCTGGTGTAGCGTTTTCCGCGGTCTCTGCCCGATTCGGTCACCGTGTATTCGGAATCGCCGGATGCCGTTGTCCCCACCAGTTCGATGTGCTGGTCCGACCGCAGCTGTCTCAGCAGAGGGTCGATGACGGTGAACGGAAGACCGATCTGCACCGCCACGGAGCGGGCGGTTGCCGTTCCGGTGTGGTAGAGGTATTTCAGAATGAGTCGTTCGGCCATCGCATCGGACACGCCGGCTTCCCGCAGCGACGATGGCGGCCGTGGAACAAAGGGTTCGGCAATGTCCGTGGCGGTGTCCGTGGCGGTGTCTGCATCGTCCGTCATCTCGACAGGCGATGCTGCTGCGGCATCTTCTGTCGGAGACGGTTTCTTTTCCCGGGATGGCGCTGATGCTCCTGCATCGCCCAGAAGGCGGCTGACCCGATCGAACAGGGAATCGAGATCTGCGGACGCGGACGAACGGGAATCGGGTGGCGTGCTCACAGCGGATCTCCGCACAGGTGGAGATGGAACGATCGCAGAGGATGTCTTCACATGGGGATCTAGGTCGCAGGAACATTCCGGTCAAACGGCGAATCGGAACCGGCTGAGATCGTTTCTGTTCATGTGTGAAAATGAACGCGGTTGCAGGTGTTGTGCGGTTGTACGGGGCGGACGCATTGCAAATGATGGCCCGGTCTGTGTCGTGTCAGTCGATGCGATCGCTACAGCCGGACCATTGCTGCTGTTCGTTTTTTCTGCCTGCTGAAAGCCGTCCATATGAAATTCGCTCTGTGCCAGGAACTGTTCGAATCGATGCCGTGGGAGGAGCAGTGCCGCATCATGGCAGATGCCGGTTACACGGGAGTCGAAATGGCACCATTTTCGATTTCCACCGATCTGGCCTCCGTGCCGGAAGCGGAACTGAAAACGATCCGCGGGGTGGCAGAAGAGCACGGTCTGGAAATCATCGGACTGCACTGGCTGCTGGCGAAAACGACCGGCCTGCATCTGACGTCGCCGGATCCCCAGGTCCGCAGGCGAACGGCCCGGTATCTGGAGCTTCTGGCCCGCACCTGCCGGGCTCTGGGCGGTCGCATTCTGGTCTTCGGTTCGCCGCAGCAGCGCAGCTGTCTGCCGGACGTAAGTCCAGAACAGGCCACGGAATACGCCGTTGACGTGTTTCAGCAGGCGGCAGATGCGTTCGCCGAGTTCCAGGTCGTTCTTTGCCTGGAACCACTCACAGAACAGGAGACGGATTTCATCAACACGTGTGCTCAGGCCGTGGATCTCATCGAACGGATCGACCGTCCGGGATTCGCTCTGCATCAGGATGTCAAGGCGATGCTGGGAGCGGAACGGGACCCTGTTCCGGAGCTGATTCGCCGCTATGCGGATGTCTGCGGACACTTCCATGTCAACGACACGAATCTTCTGGGACCCGGCATGGGTGAAACAGACTTCCGACCGATTCTCAGTGCGCTCCAGGAAACCGGATACGACGGCTGGGTGTCGGTGGAAGTTTTCGACTATGCACCAGGGGCCGAAAAAATTGCACGCGACAGTCTGGACTACATGCGGAAGGTCATCGGGTCGCTGTGACATCGATACACCGCGGCATCGATGCGCTGTGACAGACCATCATGGTCGCTGTGTTCGGACCGAGACGCTGCGGTTCCTGTGCATGTGTGTGTGGTGTCCTTCGATGTTTCAGACGAAGCACCGTGTGTTTCGGAAAGTCGTGTCACGAAACGTGCGGGACCACCGCCGATGAAAGCACCGACGGACAGGCGCAGGGAATGTTCGGAGTGCCATGCAGTGTTCGTCAGCCGGATTCCGATGCGTCAAGACCGACGTGAAGGAAACCTGAAAAGTTCTTCGAACTGTGTCGCGAATGACGCGGAACAGTCTTGCACATTCTGCACGATTCCATACGATTTCGCCGTCGTCGACGCAGATGATGTTGCGTTGATGCATCGTGGCGAAGGACGTGCCATCACAGCAGACACTTCACGACGATGAATCAGACGGGACGGAATCTGTGTCACCATCAAAGGAATTTGATGGTTCTGGTTTTTTCAGTCGTGGTCAACCTTGCCCTGTTTGCTTTGCGAAGCCCGGTATCTGCGGCAGGCGGCCACCATCCGACAACAGTTGAGGAGGAACTCCGTGGCCAAGAAGAAAGCAACCAAGAAAAAGGCGGCTAAAAAAACCGCCCGGAAAGCTGTGAAGAAGAAGGCAGCTCCGAAGAAGAAGGCGGCCAAGAAGAAAGCCGCGAAGAAGAAAACGGCCAAAAAGAAGGTCGCCAAAAAGAAGGTAGCGAAGAAGAAGGCGGCCAAGAAGAAAGCCGCGAAGAAGAAAACGGCCAAAAAGAAGGCGGCCAGGAAGAAGACAGCCAAAAAGAAGACCCGGCGCCGCTGATTCTTCCGGCTCTTCTGCCGTTTCGACGGTCTGAGTGTTCGACGGCTGGTGGACAGTCCACCAGCCGTTTTTCTTTTGTGCGTCAGGCATGCTGCGCGGCGTCATGACCGCGCACGGAACCGGAAGGACGCCGTCTGCGGCACCGGCCGATCCCGGGACGGCAGAATTTCGTCTACTGAGCGCTGTTCATGTCGGGACGCAGTTTCCGGGCCTCCCGCAGATAGACGTGATCGATCTGCCGGGGAGTGCGTTCCGTATTCACATGAAGCAGGACCCGAATGCATCGCGGCAGAGATCCGGGTACCGGGATTTCCTGAGCACACAGGAGCGGGACGAAGTTCATGCCGATGCTGCGGGCGGCTTCGGCCGGGAAAGCGGAACACAGATCATCAGTCGTTGTGAAAATGGCCGAAATGACATCGTGGAAATCGGTGATGCCGTTGCGACGCAGAATCTCTTCGATCAGTTCCTGAGTGGCTTCGCGAATCAGAGCGGGATCATCCTGGGTCACACTGGTGGCACCTCGAATGCCTCGCACGGCCATCATGTCTGTCCTGAAGGGGCAAAAAGTCGGAATGGCGAAAATCGGCAGTCTGAATCGGCCGACCGGGCCGGCCGGATGCCGGCCGGTCAGGGGGGGGTGTCGGGCAGACCGGCCGTGTGTTCTGAGCGATCGGATACGGCGGATTCGGCCTGCTGCCGCAGAGTGTTCAGCAGACGGCGGCATTCGTCAACTTCGGTCTGCAGGGACGTGTCATTTCCGTAAAGCACCAGGGCGGATTCCAGGATGTGGATGGCCGATTCGACCGTGAGCGGACTGGCTGCCGCATCACGGGCATCCCGAAGCAGACCGCGGAGAACGATCTGACGGCCGGCGATGCTGGTGTCCTGTTTCCATTGTTCGAGCGTGTCTCGGATGAACGCGGCCAGGAATTCGTCTTCCAGAGAATTGTCCACCAGTCGCAGGACAGATGACAGTTCCCGCCGCGCCTGTTCGGTTTCGCCGGAAGCGAAACGGTCGAAGGCCCGACGAATGAGCCGCTGAATTTCCGACTGCCGCGTGCCGGTCTGAGGAGTCACCATCTGCAGAGACCGGCAGAAATCGTAGTGATCCACTGTACGGACCATGAGTTTCATCTGTTCGGCTTCGTGGGGCAGACGCTTTTCCTCCAGAAGCTCCTGCAGCATGTCGCGGGCCCGGAACCAGGCCGGTCCGGGACGTTTCTGCAGAATTGCCTGTGCTTCGGCAAAACGTTCTTCAGGAGTGGGCTCGGCGTTCACGGTGAGGTACCAGCCCAGTCCCACAACCAGGACGAACAGACCGATCAGCACGAAGATGTTGTCGAAGAATCGGCCGACAGGAGATTTGTCGAGCTGAGAAGCCGCTTCCTGGCGGATCAGATTGCGAACAATGGTCGCCGGTCCCGGTCCCCGGTATTCGACTGCCGCATCGGCCGGACGGTGGACGGAATCGCCGGTCCCGGACACTTCCGGAGCAGCTTCCGACGGTGTCTGCTGTTGCTGTTGCTGCTGCTGCTGTGCGTAGTCGATTCGGGCGCGAACCTGCTGCAGTTTCCGACTGAGAACCAGAGCGTCCGGAATTCGGTGTTCCGGTTTCTTTTCCAGCAGAGTGCAGACGAGATCTTCGAACAGCCGGGGCAGTTCAGGCACCCAGTGACTGGGCTTTTCGATCTGAGCGTACTGCTGCTTGTGAAGGATTTCGTTGGCATTGCTGCCGGTGAAGGGAGGCCGGCCGGTCAGCATCGCGTACATCACCGCTCCCAGCGAATACAGATCGCTGCGCTTCGTGGCCCGCTGGCCGCGGGCCTGTTCCGGCGACATGTATTCGGCAGTGCCCACGATGCCGCCGGTTCGCGTCAGTCGTGTCGTGGCGAACATGTGAGCCACTCCGAAGTCCGTCAGCTTGACGGTGCCGTCGGAGGTGACCATGAGGTTCGAAGGTTTGATGTCGCGGTGAACCACGCCGGCATCGTGAGCCGCTTTGAGGGCCGCAGCGATCTGCAGGGTGTAATCGGACACTTCCTGCCAGGGGATGCGCCGCCGCCTGGAAATCAGATTCGTCAGTGTCTCTCCGTCGACATATTCCATGGCGAAGTACCAGGAACCGTCCGGAGTCGACCCGTCGTCGTACAGTTCGACGATGTGTCGGCTGCGCAGCCGCCGCAGGGCTTCGATCTCCCGGGTGAATCTCTGAATGAACCCGTCTTCCCGGGCCAGCGCGGCCGACAGCACCTTGATGGCAGCCGGTTCTCCCGTTTCGGTATGTCTGCCGAAATAGACATTGCCCATGCCCCCGGCGCCGATGCGGCGTTCAATTCGATAAGGACCAATCTGATCGGGATGCATGGAAACCGTCCTGGAACAGGCAGCAGATATGCCATCATCGCTTTGATGGCGACGACATTCAAGGTGCGGAAATCCGCCCGCAACGGCGATCCTGTGCGTTCCGCATGATCCGCTGCTCCGGCGACCGTCCCGTTGCGGTCCCCTTCGAATGAATGTCCGGCTGCAGGGCCGGTGGAATTCCATGGACTGATGGATGCGGCGCGGCCGTTCCTGCGGCGGATGGTCGGTCGCGGATTTTCTTCACTCCGGCAGGCCGGACAGACTGCTCTGCGCTGCTATTCGGCGGCCCCATCAGGCGGGTCGGTAATAAGCCGAACGTCGCTGGTGGTGGTCACGCCATCGGCCTGGTCGGCATCGGGGCGACTGCTGCCGTCTTCGTCGGGGCCCATGTGAATGCGGAATGCGGCCCCGGAAAAGGAAATCCGGTCTCCGGGCAGCAGGGCTCCCCGAAGCACACGCTGCCCGTTGACCCGCGTACCGTTCGTGCTGCCCAGGTCGCGCATATAAACCAGTCCGTCCGTCTTGACCAGAATGCAGTGCAGCTTGGACACCCGGGCATCCGGCAGCGACAGATCACACACGCTGCGGCTTCGTCCGACCACCGTGATGGGGCGGTCGAGCGTAATGGGTTCGCCTCCGTCGAGTGGAATGAGCTGAGCGATCATCGGAAACAGCCGTGCGTGGCCGGTCTGGCTCGAAAAAAGTCGGAAACGCCATCGCGCTCGGGTCGATGCGGCGCCGGAATCGGACGGGCACACATCGGACCACGGGCGAATGCGTTCCCGGCAGTGCCCGCACGATGTCAGGCGGTCGGGTGCGCAGCTACCAGACTTGTTCGCCAGGCATCAAAAGTCAAGCTGTGTCACGGCCGGATGGCGCGGTGCAGAGGATTTCCTGCCGGACGGCATCAGAATCCGCAGACTCAGAAGCCTTCTTTCGGCTCCTCGTTCATCCGTTCCGCGGCCTGGTCGGCAAAACGGGCGGCATCGGCGATGAAGGCAGTCATGTCTTCCTGAGATGAAAACAGCCAGATCCGATCGCGGAAGACGGCCGCATGCTGCAGCTTTCCAGGAACCCGCTGCTGTCTGTCGACAAGGGATACGATGCACAGTCCGTCGTGAACCGGCCAGTATCTGTCCGGATTTTCGATGAATCGCTGCTTCTGATCGGGACCGGCGAACCAGATGATGTGTCCGCGATGTTCCGCCTGAAATTCCGATGATCCCCGAACCAGCCGATGCTCATCGACGGCACTGGTCAGACACAGTCCCTCGAAGGAAACCGTCCTGGGAGCGGCGGAGGGGATTTCGCGAACGGAAGCAGGCGACACCGGTCCCGGCGTGGTGGGGGAGTGTTCGGCAGAACCGGCTGTCAGATCGGATGCCGGAGCCGGGCGTTCCTGAACGGCCGGCATGGCGGCAATTCCGGGAACCGGTCGCCGTTCTGCCGCCGCCACCTGCTTCAGCTGCGGCAGCAGACGCTCGGTACTCTGGTAACCGGTGATCTTCCGGACGATTTTCATGTCAGGTGTGACGATGAGCATCGTAGGCAGCCCACGGATCTGCAGTTTTCGGGCCGCATCAGGATACGCATCGACATCGATCACCAGAGGCACGAAATCTTCCTGCACGGCCTGCGTCATGACCGGATCGGCGAACGTTGTCCGTTCCATTTTTCGGCAGTAGCCGCACCAGTCGGCCGTGAACCGAATGAGGACAAGGCGCCCGGTCTGCTGAGCCTGTTCGAGGGCTGCCGGCGGGTCCGTGTGCCAGGTCAGCTCAGCCGCGGCTCCGACCGAAGCTGTCATGACGGAGCAAAAAAACAGCAGAAGAAACGATGTTCGACCGACCGCCCGGACTGTCATTGCGCTGGCTCCTTCCATTCCGTTCAGGACCTTCCGGTCTGAACGCACGTCCTGTGTCTGTCTGAACTATCGGTCCTTTTCGCCGACCGCTGCGTGATCCCGCTTACCATTCCCTGGACTTTGAGCATTTCGGCGGCTGCGGGACGGCGCGGACGCCGATTTCCCGCACCGTTTCGGCAGGATCTGCTGGCAGTGCAGGCGGAACCGTTCCGGGCGGATCTTCGTGATTCACACCGATTCACGGGCGGGTCCCGGACGTTTCGGCTGACGGGTCGGATGGTTCTTCGGTCTCGGAACGGCTGGCGAACCGGACATCGGATGATGCGGGCGTTTCCAGGGACGGGCGGGACTGAAACGCCACGACAGTCGGCATTTTTCGGAACTTCATGCCGGGTGCGGGGCGCTGAGCGGCACGGATGCTTTCCTCCAGAGAACCGCTCTGAACAGGCCCGATTCCGAACACGAACCAGTTGTGGTCGTCGGATTCGGCGGCTGCCACGCCGCCTTCTCCCAGAACAGCACGCGACCGGGCGTCGTACATCACCATGCCGATGCGGGCGTAGGCCTTCTGCGACTTCCGTTCGGCAAGATGGATTTCGGGAATGGTCAGCATGCCGGGCAGAGCGATTTCCGGAGTTCCCAGAAAGGATTCCGATGTGTCCGTTCCCACGCCTCCGCTGCGCAGTTCGATGACCACATCGGCCCCGTCCGCGGCATCCACCAGTCGGCCTCCGAACCGCATCACCTGATGCCGGACAGAACCGACCACGAACGGTTTGTCGACACAGTCCAGATACTTCTCTTCGACGAAGACGTTCTGGCCGGCCACCGGGCGAAAATCGACCTTGCTCAGCGACCGTTCCACCGCGTCGGAGATCAGCATTTGTTCTTTGGCCGTGCGGGCCGTGTTGGAAGTGCTGGTGGACGCACAGCCGGCGGGCAGCAGCAGTGTGGTGACGGTGGCAAGACAGAAGGCGGTTCGGTATCGACGCATGAATCAGCTCACAGGGAAGAAGAACGGTGCCCGCGGTGCCACCGGACTCTACGAGTGCTTTCGTGAACGACTCAAGACCGTCCGCCGCAGGTGCCGGTTGTTCGGTTCTGCCGGTTTCCTGAATCTGCCTGTCTGGTCACGACATCCGGCAGGATGGGCCGATGACCTGCAGAATCTGCCGGTTCTGACGGATTCAGACGCTGCTGCTGCCGGTTCGCGCCGGAACGGGGGATTGTTACCATTCCGCCCGCAGGACGGAGCAGAGGCGAGGCATGACCGACCACATCGATGAATTCGAATCCCTGTTTCGGCGGGCCGAAAAGGAACGGTTCGTCTGGGTGCCTGTACCGTTTTCGTCCGTCACCATCGTGACAGATGGTTCTTCGGAACAGAGCCGTCAGGTGCAGGAAGACGTGTGCCGTTTCATTCCGCGGCTTCAGGAGGCGTCTGAGTGGCGTCTGATCAGCGGGCAGGATTACCGCACCGTGAGTGATCTGCTGCAGATCATCGATGACCGACAGACGGATCTGCTCATCACCTATCGGCATCTGCAGGAAGCCTCGCTGATCCCGCAGCACAGTCTGGGCGTGTATCTGGACGTCCTGACTCAGACGACATCTCTGCCTGTTCTGGTTCTGCCGGGGTGTGCGGCGGAACCGATCCGCGTGGGAGAACGCGACTGCGACCGGGTGATGGTGGTGGCCGATCACATTTCCGGTGACAATCGGCTGATCAATTACGGAACGGCCGTCTGTCGTCCGGGCGGCACCCTGTGGCTCTGCCACATCGAAGACGACCGCATCTTTCAGCGGTACATGAATGCGATCAGCCGCATTCCGGAAATCCATTCCGAACAGGCCCGCACGCTCATCGAAGCGCAGCTTCTGAGAGAAGCATCCGATTTCATCGATGAATGCGCTCGGGGGATTCGCAGTGACGGCCCGAACATCCGCGTGGAAAAGCATGTCGGCCGCGGGCACCACCTGCGGGATTACCGCCGGCTGATTCAGGATCATGACATCGATGTTCTGGTCTTCAACACGAAGGATGACGATCAGCTGGCGATGAACGGCAGAGCGTATTCTCTGAGCGTGGAACTGACGGATGTTGCGATGCTGATGCTGTAGAGGCTGAGAGAGCGGACAGGACCACGCGGTCGCCGGATCCCGGTTCGGACGGGGTTCCTGCTGTTTGAGGGATTGGTCGATGAACGAATCGGAACTGTTTCCGGACACCCTGCTGCGGCTGCCCATCATCGCCGAAGCGTTGTCGCAGCCGGCGGCGGAATCCGGTCACGGCGTGCCAGGATGGGAAACGGCGGTCTTCGGGCTGCTTCTTGTGGCCATGATCACGGCACTGGCGCTGGAAGAGAAACTGCATGCGAAAAAATCGATCATTGTGGGAACGTTCGCCGGAATCTGTCTGATTCTGGCCACACTGACCGGACTGCTGCATTTCGGTGACATCACGCTTCCGGACGGAGAGCACAGAGAGATTCCCGTTTACATTCCGTCGATCGACTGGGGCGTGATCACCATCATTCTCGGGGCCAGCCTGTTCGTGGAAGTGACGAGCCGTTCGGGCGTGTTCACCTGGATGGCCATCACGCTCACTCGAAAATCGGGTGGAGACCCCTGGCGGCTTCTGGTGTTCTACGGCCTGCTGACGGTGCTGTTTTCGGCCGTTCTGAACAACGTGACGGCGATGATCATCATCGGGTCTCTGACAACCGTGTCTCTGAAGAAGCTGAACCGCACGGAACTGATGCTCGGGTTTCTGATCACCGAAGGCCTGCTGACCAATGTGGGCGGGCTGCTGACTCTGATCAGCAGCGTTCCCAACATCATCGTGGGCCGGGCGGCCGGGATCGGCTTCGCCCGGTTCTTTTTCGTGGCGGCTCCGTACGTGGCTGTCGCCACCGTGGTGACGCTGCTGATGGCTCAGCGAAAATTCGGGATCGGCCGGCTGAAGACCGACGAAGAAAAGGAGCAGGCCCGCCTCATGGTGGACAGCTTCGACCCGACCGAAAGCATTCCCAGCCGCCGATTCTTCTGGTTTTCCGTCGTCTGTCTCGTGCTGTTCATCGGCGGTCTGGCCGGTCAGTCGGCTCTTCCGCTGGGCCTGGATCGGCTGGAAATGGGATTCGTGGCCCTGTTTTTCGCCGGAATCGCCCTGCTGGCTTACCGCAGCGAAGTGGACCGATTCTACGCCGCCGTGGACTGGGATCTGCTGGCCTTCTTCGCGGCTCTGTTCGTGGTCATTCACATCATGGAACACGCTCAGGTTCTGGCCGTGATGGGGCAGGGCATCGCCCGCATGCTGTCTTTGCCGCCGCCGCTGGATTCGGTGGTTCTGCTGAGCAGTGCGGCGGCCGCCAGTTCGGTCACAGACAACATCCCTCTGGCCGCCATGCTGGCTCAGATTCTGCGGTCCATGGGAACAGACGGCGATTCCGCCTGGTGGTGGTGTGTGATTTTCGGTGCCAACCTGGGAGGCAACATCACGCCCATCGGCAGTGCGTCGACGGTGGTGGCAATGACCATCATTCACCGCCAGGAACGGCACCTGACGTTCGCCGGATTCGTGCGCATCGCCCTTCCGTTCGCTCTGGTCCAGATCGCTCTGGCGGCCGGTTACGTGCTGCTGGCGACCTGACACCGTTCCTGCTGATCCAGCCGTTCCAGTCGGACCGGAAGCCGGCGATCCGTCCGGGATTTGCTCTGTCAGAATGCGGTTTTGCCTGCGGCAGTGATATACTCCATGCTGGTTTCCAGTGACCGGATTTCCGGGCGGGACAGCTTCGCCCGGCGGCGGTCGGCCGTTTTCACTGCAGGGAATTTCTGTGCCGTATCACAGCGACCTGATCCCGGACCGCAGACGGCGGCGTGTTTTCGCCGTGCTGCCGACGCTGCTGACGCTGGGCAATGCCGTCTGCGGATTTGCGGCCATCACGATTCTGGCTCAGGTCGGACCGACCCTGATTCCCGGACAGCCGCATCCGGCGGAATCGGCAGCCGTTTCGGAATCGCCGGACGGTCTGCTGCCCACACCGGAAGACCGTCAGCAGTACGAACAGCGGATGCGGTATTTTTCGGACCGCATGTTTCTTGCATCACAACTGATCTTTCTGGCCATGCTGTTCGACGTTCTGGACGGCAGTGCTGCGCGGATCACGAATCAGACCAGTGAATTCGGAGCGCAGCTGGACAGTCTGTGCGATGTGATCAGTTTTGGTGTCGCGCCGGCATTTCTGATGCTGAAGCTGACGCATCCCAACAATCGGCTCATGAATTCCGTTGTGGATCCGCCGTTCCAGTTCGAACACTGGCCCCGCTTTCTGCTGGCCTTCGCCACACTGTTTGTGCTGTGCGCGGCCATGCGTCTGGCGCGTTTCAATGTGGAAACGGACGACGACGACAGCCACGAAGGATTCAGTGGTCTGCCCACTCCGGCGGCCGCCGGAGTGATCGCTTCCATGCCCGTGGGTATCAAAGGGCTGAACGATCTGCTGGCCGAAGATTCCTTCCGCTGGTCGTCGGTGGTCCGCGACGCAGTGCTTCCGTCGCTGGCTGTTCTGCTGCCGTTCATCACTCTGGCCGCCGCCGCACTGATGGTCAGCCGGGTTCCTTATCCGCATCTGTTCAATCAGATCATTCGAGGCCAGCGCGGACGAAAACACATGATCCAGATCGTGTTTGTGGCCGTTCTGGTGTTTACGGTCCATGAAGTGGCTTTGCCGCTGGTGTTCTGCTGGTTCGCTTTCGGGGCACCCATGAAGCATGGCTGGAATCAGTACGTCCGCGGCCTGCTGCCCGGAACGGCTGCTTCCCGGATTGTTCGAAAACCGTCATCCGGCCCTGAGACGACTCAAAGGTGATCTCATGAATCGCAGTCTGGTCATCCTGTCTGTCCTGCTTCTGCTGCCGACGTCCGGCAGCGCCGCACCGGAAGAATCCGCGGATCCGCCGGATCCCGCGGCAGCGGCTTCGGAAGAAGCCCCGGTGGACGCGAAGGATGCTTCCTCCGAAGCCACCGAAGGAACCGAGGTCGGACAGGATGACGCAGCGGATGCTGCGGAGACGGCTGCGCCGGCCGATGGGAAGACCTCGGACAGCGAACAGACGGATTCTGAGGAACCTTTTCCGATGGCGGACGGGATCGTTGAAGATGCGTCGCGCCGCGTTCGGGACGTGGCCAGAACCCTGGACCGGAACGAGACCGTTCAGGAAGCATCCCGCGGTCTGCTGGACCCGATATATGATTTTTCGCTGAGCACCACATCGCCGGAATTCTACTGGGCCGGATTCGCTCTGACTTCCGCGGGAATCATCAGCTATTCCCTGCAGCTGGTTCTCAGCAAACTGCTGCTGCTGTTCCGTGGCAGCATCAATCTGCGGGAAATCGTGTCGGATGCCGTGGGGCTTGCCATCAGTGCCATCGGCCTGATTCTCGTCACACAGGCGGCCATCGATCACGAATCTTTCGCCGACAGTCCTTCCAGCGTTCTTTCGGCAGCGTCGGTGGGCATCGTGGCCGGACTCATTCTGTACCGCTGGAACCACCGCGAAGAGTCCGATGCGCTGCACGGGCGGCGGCGGCGCAAACGCCGCGGCCGAAAATGACAGAACTGAAAAGCGGGGCATTCCGCCGTGCGGTCCATCCGTCGCGCGGCCCGTTTATTCGTGCGTCAGAAGCTGATTGACGGTCGTCCGGCTGACCGGACCGGAGTAGTGATGAATGCGGCAGCATTCTTTGCCGTTTTCGATCACCGGCGTGGGCTGTTCGATGACGAAATCGGCGAAGTGAGACTGATTGAAGGCGACGAATGCCAGACGCAGGCAGTCGATGAGGGGATTGATTCTGCGGGACAGATCGGGCAGCGCCACGGGGCCGGTGTCGATCTGGTACATGCGTTTTTCGTGACTGATGTTCATGGTTTTGACGGGACATTCGATCAGAGCGCTCAGACGCGTCCTGTCGTCAGTCAGCCGAATCTGAGCCACGAGAGGGGCGCCGGATGCTGTGGTGTCCCGGATGTCTTCCCATGTCTGAAGAACACGAGGCCGGAGACCGAAGCGTTTCAGCAGCCGCGGTTCTCCCCATGCGTTCGGTGACGGCACGATCTGTCGATAACCGTCTTCGTTGAGCCGCGCGGTCCGTCGAAAAATGAGCCAGTGACCGTCTCCGAAAATCGGCAGAAAGTCGTAGTTGTCGGCATAGAACAGGTCCCGCTCACCGAACGTGTTTTCGCTTTTGCAGGATGCGGCCTGGAGAAATTCAGTGGTCTGTCCTGTTCTGAGGTCGTTCAGGATCGTTCGGCTTTCGATCTGCAGTCGGACGGAATTGAGAGCCGACGTGCCGCAGACGAACGACTGCCGGTAATCCAGGCAGACGGTGTCTTCAGAAAAGAGCTGCGGAATGTTTTCGGAATCGTCGGAAGCTGCCGGAGGTGCCGGGAGGGCGGTTTTGACGGACAGAGCGGCAGACACCGCGCCGGCTCCCCGCAGAAAATGGCGACGGGTCCGGTCTGATCGGGCCATGGGGGCTCTCCTGATGTTCATGGAATTCTGAAAAACCGCGGCCTGGCAGCAGAACACCACAGAATAACGTGCGGCCGAACCCGGACCAGGCTGTTTTCATGTTTCGTGTGTGCAGGGCGGTGTGTCGACGGCGGACCGGGCGGAATCAACGCTGAGAAAAACGGGGAACGAAATGTTTCCCTGTGATGCGGACGGATGGACACCTGTTAGCATGATGCCGGGTCGCGGAGGACCGGCGGCCGAAACAGGCTTTGTTCTTCCGGAGTGTGCCGGATGCAGATCGATGAACAGCGCCTGCAGCAGCAGGATCGTCGGATGCAGCAGCGTGTGCCAGTGGCCGTCTGGATGGCCGTGCACATGCCGGCAGCCGCCTTCGCCGGCCTGCGCATCGAATCGATATCCACCGACGAAACGGTGGTGTCGGTTCCGGGAGGTCGGCGGACTCAGAACCCGTTCAGAACCATGTACCGGGCCGTTCAGGGAATGGCGGCCGAACCGGCGACGGGGATCGTTCCGGCCTGTGTGTCCCGTTCGGCATCCATGAAGCTGCGGATGTCCGTTGTGGGGACAGAAGGAACGTTCATCAAACGGGCGCCGGGGTGCTGCCGCTTCACATGCACGGACGCACATCGGGTGATCGATGCGTTCGAGGACAGCCTGAAAACAGGACAGTCAATCGACTGTGCGCTCACTGCGACCGGACAGGACGGCGACAACCAGGTCGTGTCGGAGTGGGTAGTTCGCTGGAATTTTCCTGCCACCGAAAGCGAGTAGCCCGTGATCCGTACCGCTTTGACCGAACATGCGGATGTGGAATTTCCCATCATCTGCGGCGCCATGTATCCCTGTTCGAACCCGGAGCTGGTGGCGGCGGCATCAGCCGGAGGCGGTCTGGGTGTGATTCAGCCGGTTTCGCTGACGATGGTGCATGGATTCAGCCGGCCGGATCTGACAGAAGGACTCCGGGCGGGCATTCGCCGGATTCGGGAACTGACGGACCGTCCCGTCGGCTTCAACGCACTGATCGAAAAAGGCAGCCGCCGGTACATGGACCGAATGTCTGCCTGGATCGACGTGGCTCTGGAGGAAGGCATCCGTTTTTTCGTGACGTCTCTGGGAAAGCCCGACTGGGTGTGTGAGCGTGTGCATGCGGCCGGCGGCCGCGTGTACCACGACGTCACCGACCGACACTGGGCCAGGCGGGGTCTCGACTGCGGTGTCGATGGTCTGATCTGCGTGAACAATCGGGCCGGCGGACATCTGGGACAGCTCAGCATGGAAGAAATGTACGAACAGCTTCAGGATCTGGGCGTTCCTCTGGTCTGTGCGGGAGGCATTGGCAGCGAAAAGGAGCTGCGGGCCGCTCTGGAGCTGGGCTATGCGGGTGTCCAGATGGGCACACGATTCATTGCCACGACGGAATGCAGCACACCGGAAGAATACAAACAGGCCATTGTGGATGCCGGAGAGGACGACATTACCTGGACGAGTCGGATTTCCGGCGTTCCCATCGCCGTGATTCGATCTGACAGTTTCCGACAGGAGAATTCCCGGCTGATGAGATGGCTTCTGCAGGGACGGTACCGTCATCGGGTCCGCATGATGCTCAATCTGATTTCCATGTGGCGGCTGCGATCGCTGGCGAAGGGAAAGAAATCGGCCCGGGATCTGTGGTCGGCCGGGAAAAGTGTGGAAACGATTGATGAAATCGAATCGGCCACGGTCATCATGCGGCGGCTGGGCCGGTCGCTGTATGATCTGCCGCAGATCACCGCGTCGGCCTCGGCCGGTCCCTCCGTTTCGTAACCGGCCGGTTTTCCTGATTCGGACCGTCTGCCAACAGAAAGTGGATGGCGTTTTCACTCTGCTGCGAACGGAATTTCTGTCACCTGTGGCCACGGATGTCGTCCGTGGCGGGCGTCCCGAAAGAATTCAGATGATGATACGGACCCGCTTCGCTCCCAGCCCCACCGGTTACATGCACATCGGCGGCATGCGCACGGCGCTGTTCTGCTGGCTGTGGGCCCGCCGGCAGGGCGGCTGTTTCGTGCTGCGAATCGACGACACCGACGAGAAACGGAATCTCCGTGACGCCCTGCCGCCGATTCTGGATGCGTTCCGCTGGCTGGGACTGGACTGGGATGAAGGTCCCGATGTGGGCGGTCCGCACGGCCCCTATTTCCAGTCGGAACGCGGGGAACGGTACCGGGCCGCCGTGCAGCAGCTTCTGGAATCGGGAAAGGCTTACCGCGATTTCGAACCGGCTGAGGAAACGGCCAGGCAGCGTCAGGAGGCCGAACGGGCCAGACGGCCCTGGATCAGCAGCCGGTTGTCCTGTGAACTGTCGGAGAGGGAAATCGAAGAAAAGCTGGCAGCCGGCGAACCGCATGTGGTGCGGTTTCTGATTCCCCGCGAACGCACCGTGCAGGTCACGGACCTTGTCCGCGGTGAAGTCCGCTGGGATGCGGCACTGATGCCCGATCCGGTGATCGCCCGGGCCGACGGGAGCCCGCTGTACAACCTGGCCACGGTTGTCGACGATGCCCAGATGAACATCACTCACGTGATTCGGGCTGAAGAACATCTGTCGAACACGCCGGTTCAGGTGCTTCTGTACGAAGCGCTCGGATACCCGGTTCCTCAGTTCGCTCATCTGCCCTTCGTGGCGGCGCCGTCATCGAAGCGGAAACTCAGCAAACGCGACATCGGTCGCTATCGGGGGCAGAAGGAGTTCCGAAAACTGTTCGAACTGGGCGATGCGGTTCTGCCGCGCACCGGGCACGACCCGTCCGATGATCGGCTGTCGCCGGTCATGGTCGCCTTCTACCGGGATGTCGGTTTTCTCCCGGCCGGACTTCTGAACGCTTTGGTGCGTCTGGGCTGGTCTCTGGACGACGAAACCGAATATCTTTCTCTGCAGGAAATGGTGAACAGCTTCCACCTGGACCGTGTTGTCAAAGGGGCGGCGGGGTTCGATCCGGACAAACTGCTGAATTATCAGGCGCACTGGATGTCCCGGCTGTCGGAAGAACAGCGGATTTCCGGATGCCGCCGTTTTCTGCTGGCGGCGGGACTGCTGGATGAAGACGATGCGGCGATCGCAGAGCGCATCGGGCCGGTGGTGAATCTGCTGGGTGACCGGCTGCGGGTCTTTGGAGACATCCTGTCGGCGGACGAGTTTTTCGTGGCCGACGATGCGGTGACGTACGATGAAAAGGCGTTCCAGAAGCGGGTCGTGGCGCCGGATCAGGCTGTCGACCTTCTGCGGTCGCTGAAACAGCGTCTGGAAGCGTGCGCCCCCTTCGATGCGCCGACTCTGCAGAGACTTCTGGAGACATTCGTGCAGGAAAACGGAATTCGATTCGGAATGATCGCCCCGGCCCTGCGCGTCTGTCTGACGGGGCGTCCGCAGGGACCGGATCTGACCGAATCCATGGCTCTTCTGGGACGTGATTCGTGCCTGACGCGTCTCGATCGGGCGCTGGGCCGGGCTGAATCGATCCGGGCAGATTCTTCCGTTCCGGACCGGACCGCCGCAGCGGAAGGCGACTGCTGAGGTTCGGCAGCGGGCGGGACTTCCGTCCTGTGATGACACAGTTTTTCAACAACACACTGGACATGAGAAGACAATGACGACAGTGCTGGTGACAGGCGGAGCCGGGTTTCTGGGAAGCCATCTGTGCGATCGGCTGATTGAACGCGGTGACGACGTGATCTGTCTGGACAATTTTTTCACGGGAAAGCGGCGCAACATCCGTCATCTGCTGGACCATCCGCAGTTCGAAGTCATCCGGCACGACATCGTGCATCCGGTGTATCTGGAAGTCGACCGGATCTTCAATCTCGCCTGCCCGGCCTCGCCGGAAGCGTATCAGTACAATCCCATCAAGACGATCAAGACATCCACGGTGGGGATGGTCAACATGATGGGGCTGGCCAAACGCTGCCGGGCCCGCATTCTGCATGCGTCGACTTCGGAAGTGTATGGTGATCCGCAGGTGCATCCTCAGACGGAAGACTACTGGGGACACGTCAATCCGATCGGTCCGCGGAGCTGCTACGACGAAGGAAAGCGCATTGCGGAATCGCTGATGATGAACTATCACGAATCGCACGGAACGGAAATTCGCATCATGCGCATCTTCAATACATACGGTCCGCGCATGGATCCGAACGACGGACGTGTGATCTCGAATTTCATCCGTCAGGCGCTGGCAGGAGACGACATCACCGTTTACGGAGACGGAACGCAGACGCGGTCTTTCTGTTACGTGGACGACCTCATTGAAGGCATGCTGCGGCTGATGGATCAGGACGAACACATCGGGCCGGTGAACATCGGCAACCCGGTGGAAAACACGATGCTGGAACTGGCGGAAGCGGTCATCGCCGCCACGAACAGTTCGTCGAAAATCACGTTTCATCCGCTTCCTCGCGACGATCCGAAACAGCGCTGCCCGGACATCACGCGGGCCCGACAGTGGCTCGACTGGGAACCGACCATTCCGCTTTCCGAAGGCCTGAAGCACACGATCGCCTGGCAGCGGGGCCTTTCCTGAATTTCCTGATTCGTTTCTGCAGATTTCATGGCACACATTCTTGTCACCGGAGCCGCCGGGTTCATCGGCATGCACACCGTTCAGGCGCTGCTGGATCGCGGCGATACGGTGGTCGGTTTCGACAGTCTGAACGATTACTACAGTCCGAAGCTGAAACGCGATCGGCTGGCCTGTCTGACGTCCCGCGACGGGTTCACCATGACGGAGGCCGCTCTGGAAGACGCCGACGCGGTTCGCCGCGTGTTTTCGGATCACACGTTCGACGCGGTCATCCATCTGGCCGCTCAGGCCGGTGTGCGCTACTCCCTGGAAAACCCGCAGGCCTACGTGAATTCCAATCTTGTGGGATTCGTCAACATTCTGGAAGCCTGCCGACACCACCGGGTGGGGCATCTGTGTTATGCATCGTCGAGTTCTGTATACGGAGCCAACCGCCGGATTCCCTTTCGGGTGGAAGACCGGGTCGACCATCCGGTCAGTCTGTATGCGGCGACGAAGAAGTCGAACGAGCTGATGGCGCACTGTTACAGCCATCTGTTCGGACTGCCGACGACGGGGCTGCGTTTCTTTACGGTCTACGGTCCCTGGGGACGTCCGGACATGGCCATCTGGCTGTTTACAGAAGCGATTCTGGCCGGGCGGCCGATTGAAGTGTTCAACCATGGAAAAATGCGGCGGGATTTCACCTACATCGACGATATCGTGCAGGGGGTCATCCGTGTGAGCGATCGGATTCCGGAACCCGATCCCGAAGCTGTCACGGATGCTCCGTACCGCGTGTACAACATTGGCAACAATCAGCCTGTCGAGCTGATGCATCTGATCGGCTGCATCGAACAGTGCCTGGGAAGGACGGCTGAAAAGATCATGAAACCGATGCAGCCGGGAGACGTGCCGGCCACGTACGCAGATGTGGATGCTCTGCAGAAAGCCGTGGGATTCCGCCCCGACACACCGATCGAAACCGGCGTGAAACGGTTCATCGACTGGTACCGCACCTACCATTCTGTGTGAACCGGATCATGGCACCAGACTGCCGGCGGAATCGAACACGGCGATGAGGATCCGGCTGATGAGAACAGCGATTCCCGTCCGGTCCGGTGATTTTCGGGAACAGTCAGATCGCCACGGTTCGGGAATGGTGCCTGGCACCGGCGGCCGGTATCATCCCGCGCATCGGCCGACGTTCCTCGTGATGCTCCGGGAGGACCGATGCGACCGGTCCTTTTCGTTCTTTTCCTGACGGCGCGTTTCAGACACGGCTATGGACGAACTGCAACACGAGTGCGGCATCGCAGCCGTGTACCATGTGAAGGCGGACCGGGTCAGCGAACTGGTTCCCTTCGACGACATGCGCAGCACCTCCCGGCTCATGCCGCGCATGCTGCTGGACATGCAGAACCGCGGTCAGCTTGCGGCCGGCATCACGACCTGGGATCCCGACCGCAGTCAGCTCATCGATACCCACAAGGATGTCGGCGCTGTCGCGGAAGTGTTTCGGATGAACCATCCGGAGCAGTTCCGCAGACTCATGGAAGAATACGCCGGGCGTGCCGGAATCGGTCACGTCCGGTATGCGACCTGCGGATCGGATGACCGCAGTTATGCGCAGCCGTTCGAACGTCATCATATTGCGCGGTCCAAATGGTTCAGCTTCGTGTTCAACGGGCAGCTTGCCAACTACCAGGACCTGCGGCAGGACATTCTGGAAACGACCGACTTTCATCTGGCCCGCGAAACCGATACGGAGATTCTCAATCACCTGATCTCACGGAAGCTGTCGGATTCGCCCGGCATATCCGGAATTGAAATTCTGAGCGAGCTGGCTGCCGAACTGGACGGTGCGTGGAACCTGGCGTTTCTGAATGCCAATGGCGACATGTTCGTTTCGCGCGATCCGAAAGGCATTCGGCCTCTGTGCTATGCGGTCCAGGGACCGCTGTTTGCCGCTGCCAGCGAAAGCGTGGCGCTCACTCATCTGGGCTTCCGTGATGATGCGATTCGCAATGTGCCGCCCGGGCATGCGGTGCTGATCGACGATCGGAACGGTGTGCGTCTGGAACAGTACGCGGAGGCGGAAGATCCGGCGCACTGTTTTTTTGAATGGATCTATTTCGCCAATGCGGCCAGTTCGTTCGACAACGCGGGAGTCTACCTGTCGCGGAAGCGGCTCGGAGAGAAGCTGGCCGCTCAGGAACAGGTCCCGATCGACCGCGATACGATCGTGGTACCGGTTCCCGACACGGCCAAGGCGGCTGCCGACAGCATGGCCTTTCAGCTTGGCGTGCCGTCGCTGGAAGGGCTGCTGCGCAACCGCTATATCGGACGAACCTTCATCGAAGGATCCGGACGCGCGGAAAAAGTCCGTATGAAGTACACCGCCCTGCCGGAAGTTCTCGAAGACAAACGTGTCCTGCTGGTGGACGATTCCATCGTGCGGGCCACGACGCTGAAGGAACTGCTGAAACTGCTCCGCCGGGTGGGCCGGGCCCGGGAAATTCATGTGCGGATTGCCTGCCCTCCCATCATCGCTCCCTGCTTCTACGGGATCGACATGTCGACAGTCGAAGAACTGTTCGCCGCCGCATGGATCCAGGGACCGAAGCTGTCTTCCGAAGACGAACAGCGGATGGCAGAAGCCATCGGAGCGGACAGTCTCCGCTACCTGCCCGTGGATGCTCTGTCGGACTGCGTGGGACTGCCGCAGAATCACCTGTGTCGGGCCTGCGTGACCGGCTGTTATCCCACTCCGGCCGGTGAGAAGCAGTACCAGGTGGCCCGCAACCGACGCGGCAACGGCGGTCGAACGTACGACGTGCAGTGAGACTCGGCAGAAAAAGAACGGCTACCGGGATTTCACCACATCCACACGCGGCCAGGCATTCACGATGCACAGCCCCAGAACGATGCCCAGCAGATTGGCCGTCAGATCTGTCGGGTCACAGTGGCGTCGGGGAATGAAGGCCTGAAGCAGTTCCGTCGTCACGGCATGAACAGCCAGAAGACCGGTCAGTCGCCTGCGCACGGAATCGTTCGTTCTGTCCGGCAGAGATCCCCAGACGATGGTCACGGCTGCGTACGCTGTCAGGTGAACGACGAAATCGTTCAGCGTGCGGACGATGTGCAGCGGCGTCGTCCGGACGGCGCGAAACGGATTCACCGACAGCAGCGCCCACGTCAGCACGCTCAGCATGACCACCGCAGCCGCAGCGTGCAGCGGCCGGAATCGTCTGACAGAAACCGCAGATGACCAGGATGAACAGGCGGTACGGGACATGATGTCCGGATTCCGGTCGAGCAGAACAGAAGGAGGCGGACAGTGTCCGGACAGGCTGCGGATGCGGCGCCGCCATCCCGGATGGCCGGCCGCCGCCTGCGAAGATGCCCGGAGTGTCGTGAGGCTTTCCGACAGGGATCTATAGGTCGTTTCCACAGGGCCTGCAGCAGATCCCTGTCTGCACGCACATGCTGCCGCGTTTTCAGCACCGGAAGATGCTGCACATTCTGTTCAGCCGTTCTGACCAGAACCTGCCGGGGCCGCTGCAGCACGGTGCGGGCGGTCGTCTGCCGTCCGCCGTCTGGGCCGGCTCGCGATGTCGGGCAACCTGCACAGACACTACGGAACACGGAATCCCGCCGGGTCTTTGCGCATTTCCCGGGACCGGGGCATTTCAGGTTTTGACGTCTCCGGGTTTATGGCGCAGGGATTTTCCGGGTTGCCTTTTTTCGACACCCGGTGGTGTTCGTCACGATCGTCCAAACGGACACAGACCATTCAGACGCTCGTACCCGGCCCGGCCGTGCAGCGGGCGATCGATGGGAGATTGTTCATGAACGAAACGGCGCTGATGACTGCAGTCGGCAGTCGGGAACAGATGACGCTGGTCCCTGTCTGGGATCCCGCCGCCCGTCCCCTTCCTCTGCGGCCAGGATGCCTGACATGCGGCAGCCACCATTCGTGTGATGTGCGCGTCGATCTGCCGGGAATTCTGGACCGGCACTGCAGTTTCGATGTGATCGACAGCTCGGGCATCCTGTCAGAAGCCGCCGGTCCCGTGTGGATCAACGATGTTCCGGCCCGTCGCGGCTCACGAATCTGCCCGGGCGACACTCTGGCCATCGGACCGGCCATCTTTCAGATTCGCTGCGTCGCCGCTGTCCAGCCGGAATCCGGGGCTTCTTCTGCCGTCGCGTCCGATATCCGGGTGTCCGATTCCCGATCGACCGCCCCTCTGATGACTCCGCCGCACAGCGGCTGGTCCGGTTCATTCCGAAAAACGTGGGACGATGATGCCACAGCGGCCCGTTCGGCCCGATCGAAAATTCCAGCCGAATCCGTGTCCGGCCGCCGGTCACAGAGCGTCCAGGACGAACGAGCCGGTCATCGGGAAGCCCGGGAGGCAGCTTTGTCGGAACGAGAGCAGCGGCTGGAAGACCGGCTGCGTGAACTGGAACGCCGCCAGGAGGAACTGGCCGCACGCGAACAGGTTCTGGTACAGCATGAAGAAAGCCTGCGGGACGTTCAGGAACAGCATGTCCGGGAAAAGGAAGTCCTCGATGAACGAGACGGTCTTCTGGAAGCCCGGGAAGCTGACCTGGCAGAACGGCAGCAGTGTCTGGAAGACCG
>WFTL01000097.1 GCA_015485495.1 Planctomycetaceae bacterium | reverse complement strand
CCCGTCTGATGGTCATGCACGCGGCGTGGCTGATGGATACCGTCGGCAACAAGGGCGCCCGCAAAGAGATCGCGGCCATCAAGGTCGAAGCACCGGCCATGTCGCTGCGGGTCATTGATCGGGCGATTCAGGCCCATGGAGCGCTCGGAGTGTGTCAGGACACGTTTCTCGCTGCGGCCTGGGCCAATCAGCGAACGCTGCGACTGGCCGACGGCCCCGATGAAGTGCATCTGGCACAGATCGCCCGCCTCGAACTGAAAACCCACCAGTGACACCCGCCGACACACCGGCTGTCAGCAGTTCCCACACGCCGGTCAGGGCAGGCACACGTCCAGCAGCACGGCCGTTTCATCGGGAACCAGGGTCACACGGTTCAGCCCGGCCGGCAGCAGCAGCGTGCTCCCCCGGCTCAGACGCCGCGGCGCCTCGCCGTGATCGTGATGCAGTGTCAGAGACCCGTTCAGAACGATGAGAATGTGGAAACGGTCTTCCAGGGACAGCATCCAGGGGGTCTGGAAGGTCAGCCGTTCGATCACGAACCAGGGGCTGTGCACGAGTTCTTCGCGGGAAGCAGATGGTTCGTCCTGCTGACGCGGCGCGACGGGAAACACGGGACCACGATCGAAGTCGATGCACTGCAGAGCCTGATCGATGTGGAGTTCCCGCGGGCGGCCGTCGGATCCCAGGCGTCCCCAGTCGTGCAGGCGATACGTGAGATCGCTTTGCTGCTGAATTTCCGCCAGCAGAATCCCCGGCCCGATGGCATGAACGGTTCCGGCCTGAATGAACACGCAGTCGCCCGGCTGCACGGACACCATATTCAGACACTGGTCAACCGTTCCGCTGTCCAGATGCCGCAGCAGCTCGTCCGGTCCGATACCGTTGCGCAGGCCGGCACAGATCCGGCTGTCCGGTTCCGCATCGAGAATCACCCAGGCTTCCGTCTTTCCCTGTTCGTCCGGACTGCAGCGGCGGGCCTGTTCGTCGTTCGGGTGGACCTGAAGGGACAGCCAGTCGTGAGCATCCAGGAATTTGATGAGCAGCGGAAACGGGGTCCGGCACGGGTGGCGGCCGAACACCTGTTTTCCGGAATGCTCGAGCACCTGCCGCAGAGTCTGTCCGGTCCAGGGGCCGTCATCCACAATGCTCTGCCCATGGGCATGATCGGCGATTTCCCAGCTTTCGGCGTAATCCGATTCCGGACCGATCGGCCGACCCAGAACGTCTCCCAGCTTCCGACCTCCCCAGCGTATGCGTTTCAGGATCGGCCTGAATGTCAGCGGCGTCATGCCAGATTCCGGTTGCGGCGGGTGCCGCCGCGCTGTGAAGAAAATGTTTCGAAGGACCGGACATCAGTTTAGAAGGTCCCGAAACCGCTCACAATCCGGACCGACAGCGGTCCCGGAAGACGGGAAGGGGAATGGGCTGAGGAAGTCTGCGTATCGCGCGCGGATTGCAAATCTCACACCGCTTCGCCAGGATCCGGATCTTCAGAAATCAGGTTTTGCGGGGCGAGGAGGAGACGATGAGTGAGTGGCCGGTAGGAGTGTTCGCATCCGTGGATGCCGGACTGGGGGTGCATCTGGACGTGGTTCAGGAACTGGGAATCCCCACCATTCAGCTTCACGCTCCGCACCGCGATTCACGGACACAGGAAACGGCCGACACGTTCCTGGCCAACTGTGTCGATGCGGGCATCACGATCACGTGCGTGTTCGGAGGCTTCGAAGGCGAAAGCTATGCCGACATTGCCACGTGTGTGCGAACCGTGGGACTGGTTCCGGAAGAAACCCGGTCTGCCCGCGTCCAGGAAATGAAGGAAATCAGCGATTTCGCTCGGAAGCTGGGCTGCAGTGCCGTGGGGCTGCACATCGGATTCATTCCTGAAGATTCATCGTCCGACCGGTATCGGCAGCTTGTCGACGCCACGCGGGATCTGCTGGATCATGTCGGAGCGAACGGTCAGACACTGCATCTGGAAACCGGACAGGAAACGGCCGATCACCTGCTGGAATTCATCCGCTGTGTGGAACGCGACAATCTGTTCATCAATTTCGATCCGGCCAACATGATTCTGTACGGCACGGGAGAACCCATCGACGCCCTGAAAAAAGTCGGCCGTTATGTGCGCAGCGTGCACTGCAAGGACGCCCTGTGGGCTCCTGAAGACCAGCGGGGAATCGCCTGGGGGCAGGAAGTGCCTCTGGGAGACGGCGCTGTGAACATCCGACGCTACCTGGAAACTCTGAAGGAACTGGGATACGACGGACCGCTGACGATCGAACGCGAAATTCCGGAAGACCGTCAGCAGCAGAAGCACGACATCGGCCAGGCGGTGCGGCTGCTGGAATCTCTGCGGGCGGAGATTCTGGGCTGAAACGGCCTGCCGGCGAATCCGCCCCCTGTTTCGTCCACGGATCTTCGGCTGAGGCTTCTCAGATGGCTGTACGGTGTTCTGATTCTGCTGCGGGGCCGCATCATCTTTCCGATGATCGGCCCGTCGTGTTCGGACGGACACGTCTGCCGCTGCGAGCCGTCCTGTGGTCCGTTGTGCTGCTGATGACGGCTGTTGTTTCCGGCACCGCAGATGCCGAAGACTGGCCCTGGTTTCTGGGCCCGCGCCACACCGGAGTGTCCGGTGAAACGTCTCTGACGATCGACTGGTCCCGGGCGCGTCCGGCCGTGCTGTGGAAGCAGCCGATCGGCACCGGATACAGCGCTCCGTCTGTTCTCGGAAACCGGGTGGTGGTTCACCACCGCAGAGGACGGGACGAAGTGATTTCCTGCCGATCGGTGACCGACGGTCAGGAACAGTGGCAGTACCGTTATGCCAGCACATTCACCGATCCTTATGGCTACAACGATGGTCCCCGCTGTTCTCCGGTGCTGGCCGACGGAAAATGCTTCACCCTGGGCGCCGAAGGGATGCTGACGTGCGTGGCTCTGGAAGACGGCCGACTCATCTGGCAGCACGATCTGAAAAACATGTTTCAGATTCCCGACTGGTTCTTCGGCATGGGGTGTTCCCCTGTTGTCGACGGGGACCGGCTGATCGTTCTGGTCGGCGGTCAGCCGAATTCCGGAGTCGTGGCATTCGATCGGAACAACGGAAAAGTTCTCTGGGAAGCCGGCGGGCGTTCGACCTGGGATGGCACGATCAACGCCGATACCGGCCAGCCGTATCGGTGGACGGGGTCGGAAATGGTGGTGAGTTATTCTTCGCCGATTCCGGCCGTGATTCATGGCCGGCGTCATCTGTTGTGCCTGCTGCGACACGGGCTGCTGTCGCTGGACCCGGAAACGGGCCAGGAGCAGTTTCATTACTGGTTTCGCGCCCGGGTTCATGAATCGGTCAATGCGGCCCGTCCGCTGGTCGTGGGCAGCCGCATTCTTCTGTCGGCTGCCTACCGCACCGGTTCGGTTCTGCTGGAAGTGGCCGCAGACGGCCGTTCCTGTTCGGAAGTGTGGCGGGACCGCCGCAACCTTCTGGCGCACTGGACAACGCCCATTCACGTCGACGGATATGTTTACGGGTTCAGCGGCCGGCACGAAAACGAAGGCGAACTGCGGTGCATCCGTCTGGAAGACGGAAAGGTGATGTGGAAAACGTCCGGATTCGACGGGGATATCCGCCGGTTCGCCCGCGATCGAAAAACGCGTCAGATCGTCGACGTTCGGACCGGCCGGCCGGTTCCGTATCCGTACTACGGACGGGGATCTCTGACACAGGTCGGCAGCCGGTTCATCGTTCTCGGAGAACGCGGCACGCTGGCGGCCGTCGACGTGAATCCTCATGCCTTTTCGGAACACGGCCGATTCTCGCTGCCGGAAATTCATTATCCGGCCTGGACCGCTCCGGTCATTTCCAGTGGAAAACTGTATCTCCGCAGTGAAGACTGGCTGGTCTGTCTGGACCTGAAGAATCTCGTTCCACCGGACGAAGCCGCTGCGAGCGATCCGGAATGATTCGGACTGTCACCGAATCCTGCCTTTTCACTGTTTCTGCTGAGGAGTCATCGTTCATGACTGCTGGATTGCGTCTGTCTGTCATCCTGGTCGGTGCTGCTGTGATCGGTTCCGGATTCGGTGTGCGTGCTGAAGAGCCGGTCTGGCAGAATCTGTTCGACGGAAAAACACTCAGCGGCTGGGACGGCGATCCGAATCTGTGGTCGGTGGAAGACGGTGCCATCACCGGACGAACCACGGCCGAAGCTCCGCTGAAACGCAACAGTTTTCTCATCTGGCGCGGCGGCGACGTGGCCGATTTCGAACTGGAACTGGAATACCGCATCGTCGATGGCAATTCCGGAATCCAGTACCGCAGTTTCGAAGTGCCGGGTGTTCCGTGGTCGGTGGGCGGCTACCAGGCCGATCTGGAAGCCGGCGACAACTATTCGGGCATTCTGTACGGAGAACGGTTTCGCGGCATTCTGGCCGAACGCGGGCAGCGGACAGAACTGACGCGCCGCGGCGGTCAGTTCCGAAAGACCGTTGTGACGTCTTTCGCCGACAGCAAAGAACTGCAGACACACATTCGGAAGGAAGACTGGAATCACTACCGCATCGAAGCGGTCGGATATCGGCTGCGGCATTTCATCAACGGACAGCAGACGATCGACGTGGTGGACAACGACCTGCAGGAACGGCGGGCAGCCGGCCTGCTGGCCCTGCAGATTCACACCGGCCCCCCCATGACGGTACAGTTCCGAAACATCCGTCTGAAGCGACTGCCGTCACGGCGGCGCGTGGCATTCATCGCCGGCCGGCCCAGCCACGGTTTCGGCGCCCACGAACATCGGGCCGGCTGCCTGCTTCTGGCCGATGCGCTGAACAGCAGCGGTCTGAATATCCAGGCGAGCGTCCATTCCGGCGGCTGGCCGGAAGACGACGGCTTTCTGGATTTCGCCGACACGATCGTCGTGTACGCCGACGGCGGCCAGGGACACCCCTTCAACGCGCATCTGGACCGGCTGCAGCAGCTTCAGAAACGCGGCATCGGCATGGTGTGCATTCACTACGGCGTGGAAGTGCCGAAAGGACCGTCCGGGAATGCCTTCCTGAACTGGATCGGCGGGTATTTCGAAACGGACTGGTCCGTCAATCCTCACTGGACGGCCCGGTTCGACCGGCTGCCGCCGCACCCTGTCACGCGCGGAGTGGCCCCGTTCACGCTGCGGGATGAGTGGTATTATCACATGCGGTTCACCGACGGTCCGGCGTCGGTGACGGCCATTCTGAGCGATCTGCCTCCGGAAAAGACTCTGAAACGCCCCGACGGTCCTCACAGCAACAATCCCCATGTCCGGGCCGCGGTTCTGGAACGACGAGAACCACAGACCGTGGCGTGGGCCTGCGAACGTCCCGATCATGGCCGCGGCTTTGGAATCACGGGCGGCCATTTCCACTGGAACTGGGGACACGACGATTTCCGCACCCTGGTGCTGAACGCCATCGCCTGGACCGCTCATGCCGACATCCCGGCCGACGGCGTGCCATCGCGCCGACTGACTCTGGACGACCTGCTGGCTCATCAGGATGAAGACATGCCCGAACACTTCAACCGGGCGCGTGTGGAAGCGCTGCTGGAAGAATGGCAGGCCCCTGCAGAGGCAGCGGAGCCGTCGCGCTGAGACGTTTCAGTCCGACCGCGCCGGAGACGATACGGGGGCCGCCGCAGACGTTTCTTCGGCAGTCTTCAGGCGGCCGGACGAAGTCGGTTCTGTGTAGGGCCGCAGTTTTCCCCGTCGGCGGGCTTCCTGTTCCCGGACCAGGTCGCGAATCATGCGGACCGTCAGGATGCCGGAAAGAACGCTGCATATCAGCAGCAGCGGCAGCCGGTACCGGAGCGTCTGGCCGTCGTGAGTGAACAGCAGTCCGTCCGCCGGAAGAAACTCCGATCGCGCATACAGAAGGCCCAGCACGTTGTTCGTGATGTGGAACAGGATCACGGGAAACAGGCTGCGGCTGCGGACGGCCAGCAGACCGATGAGCAGTCCCAGAAGCGATGTGTTGAACACCTGCTGAGGAATCATGTGCATGGCGCCGAACATCATCGACGAAAGCACAATGGCGATTCCCAGCCGCCCCCCGCGTGCCAGGCCGCTCAAAATGAATCCTCGAAAGGCCAGCTCTTCACAGATTCCCGGAACGACGGCGAACGCCGCAAGAAGAACCCACAGCGGCTGCTCGCGACTGGCCATCAGTGCCTGGACACGGCCGACCGCTTCCGGCAGTTCGGGAAACACGCCCTGTTCCATGAGAAAGTGATTCAGCTCCACACTCAGCGGATGCACCAGGACGGCGAGCACCACACCGGTCAGCAGATCCGACACAGCCGGGCGGCGCAGGCGAAACGTGGCCCGCGGACTGGTGGTCAGCAGAATGCCCATGAACACGGCCGGACAGGCGATTGTCACAAGCTGCTGGACGGTGAGCATCTGCAGCAGCTTCTGCTGCAGCCGGTCCGCCGGCAGATTCAGGTCGGGTCTCACGAAATTCATCCACGCCCACTGCAGCAGCAGAATGCCGATGAAACAGAACACGGCTTCGGAAAATGCGGGCACCGCATCGCGCGGACGCATCAGATGTCTCAGCCAGGCCCGCAGTTCGAATTTTTCCGATTCGCGAAACAGCACGTTCTCGTTGTTGTACAGATCGATGGCCCACCACAAAGCCAGAATGCTGTAACCGATGCTGGTAACCAGAACGGGAATCGCCCAGGCGGCCAGAGCTGCGGCCTGCCCGGATGCCGCCAGCAGTCCCTTCAGCAGCAGAGCCACATTCACCACCGGCAGCACGCTGTACATCGGAGCGATCTGGACAGTGGGAGACAGACAGAACAGCGTCAGCCCCATCACGACCATCAGCAGGGGCGTCAGATAGTACTGACCTTCTTTCGTGGAACGGGCGAAGGTCGCCAGAGCCAGACAGAGGGCACTGAACAGAGCCGCCAGGGGAAGCAGCAGCAGGAAAACCCAGATGAGAGCGGACACAGGAGGAAACTGCAGCCGGAAGGACTCCGCCAGCCCGGCTCCCATGGCCGAGGCCATCTGGCGTCCCGTGACGGCCATGCTGGCAAGATTCATCAGAGCCGAACCGATGCTGAACAGCATGACGGTCAGAAACTTCCCCAGAACCAGTTCGATCCGCCGCGCCGGACTGATCAGCAGTGTTTCCATCGTGCCGCGTTCTTTTTCACCGGCCCCCAGATCGACGGCCGGATAAAAGGCGCCCGTCAGGGTCATCACAACCAGCAGCGCCGGTATCAGCTTGCTCCAGATGTTCGCAGAAACCTGGTCACCGTCAGCGACTTCGACCCACTGCAGCCGGGCGGGCGTCAGCACGGACCGGGGCAGGTCCACATCCTGCAGAAGCGATTCCCGCAGCGCGGCTTCCCAGTTTCTCAATGCGGACTGCACGATGGAAAACGCCATCACCGATCGGTCATCGGCGCTGTTCCGCACCACGATCAGCGGCGGAGGCGGTTCCGGCGCACCGGCCGCCGTCGAAGAAGACTTCTTCAGATAAACACGCATCCGGCCGACGGCGTCCGCGTACCCCGGGGGGACCACGATGAGCGCATCGATTCCGCTGTTTCGAAACTGCGTGCTCAGATCGCCCGGCGCACCGGAATCGTTCCGGCCGGCCGGTGCATCGGAGGAACCGCTGTGGCGGCGAACGGCTTCGGCGAGAGTGCGGGCATCGCGAAGAACGTCTGCGCGGTCGCGTGTGCGGCTGCCGATTCGAACGATGTCCGGTTCCTGACTGTCAGAGCGGTCCGTGATGACAGTCAGCGGCGGACCGCTTTCGTCTCCCAGCCACCGCCCGTCGATCCGGTCGGCAGTGAGAAAGGCCGGCTCCGCGGGCAGGTGGGCGGCCTGGAGCACCACGATGGTCCGCCGCTGTTCACTGAAGGTGAGCATCATTTCGATGAGGCCCAGCCCCAGCAGAGGATACAGCAGCACCGGGAGGATCGTGATCATGAACAGCGTGCGGCGATCGCGCAACTGATCCCGGACTTCCCTCAGAAAGACGAGTCTGACGTTTTTCCAGCTCATGAAAGCCCCTGTCTCCGTCACGCCGGCACGGCCGGATCAGAATCGTTTTCGACAGGAAAGGCCGCGTCGTGCTGCCGGATGAGATCGAAAAACAGGTCTTCCACGTCGGACCGGCCATGGTCGCGAATCATCTGCTGCAGGTGTCCGCAGGCCAGAATGCGGCCGCGATGAATGATGGCGATCCGTTCGCACAGCTTCTGCACTTCGCTCATGATGTGCGTCGAATAAATGATGCACTTGCCCTGATCCCGCAGAGCTTCCACGGCGTCAAGGACATTGCGGGCAACCAGCACATCCAGACCCGATGTCGGTTCATCGAAGATGATGACCGGAGGATCGTGGACAATCGTCCGGGCGATGGACACCTTCTGCTTCATTCCGGTCGACATTTTGCCGCCGGTGCGGTGCCGGATTTCGTTCATCTGCAGCACATCGAAGATTTCATCGATGCGGGCATACAGCCGGTCATCCGGAATTCCGTACAGTTTTCCGAAGTATTCGACCATTTCGAAGGCCGTCATCCGGTCGTAGATTCCGGTGTTGCCCGACATGAAACCGATGCGGCGGCGGACGCCTTCCGGATCGGTCATCACATTGTGCCCGGCCACTTCCGCCAGTCCGCGGGTGGGCTTCAGAACCGTGCTCAGAATGCGCAGACAGGTCGTCTTGCCGGCTCCGTTCGGCCCCAGCAGCCCGAAAATCTCTCCCGGACGCACATCGAACGAAACATCATCCAGGGCGCGAAACGTGCCGCCGCTGAAATCGTGGAATTCCCGGGTCAGTCCGTGAACGCGAATCATCCGTCGAAGCCATGAGGGGCCATGGTCCGGGCGCTACGTACGGCGCCCTGAGAAACATTATCACACGTCCGCTGCGGCGCCGCGGGAATCATACGGACTGCCGCCTGTTCCGTCCTGAAGAATCTGAAATTCCCGAACGATCGGGACATTCCCCCGGGTTTCGTTTCCGCGGCGCCCGCAGCAGACGCATCAGTCCCGCCGCAGCCGGTCCGACGGCGAACAGTCTGGCCGCGAACGGCCGGACAGGCAGCAGTCGGCCGGACATTCGTCGTGATGAGGTCCGAACCGGCCGACGGCATCGCGAGGATGGCCGAACAGGCGTTCCTGAATGAGGCGTCGGAGCATGGTGATGAAGCGCGGATGGGTCCCCGGAGTGGCCGCGCGGCGCATCGCCAGACCTTTGCGTTCGCACGCCTGAGCGGCTTCGACATCCAGGTCGTACAGCACTTCGATGTGGTCGGAAAGAAACCCCACCGGGGAAATCACCAGACAGGGATCTTTCTGAACGTCTGCGGATTCGATCACCTCGCAGATGTCCGGTTCCAGCCAGGGATCTTCCGGACGCCCGCTGCGACTCTGCCACGCCAGCTCCCAGCGGTCGGCCGGCAGATTCAGTCGTTCCGCCACCAGCCGGCAGGTTTCCCGAAGCTGCTGTTCGTAGTCACAGCAGGCGGCCATGGTCAGAGGAATGCTGTGGGCCGTGAAGATCACACGCGGCACGCGGTCCGATTCGCGACAGGCGGCCGTCACATCGCTCATGGCCCGGCCCGTGTTTTCGGCAATCGTCTCGATGAAATCCGGGTGATTGTAAAACATTCTCAGCCGATCGATCTGCAGATCGGCTGCGCCCGCCGCTTCCGCACAGCGGACAATGTCTTCACGGTACTGACGGCATCCGGAATAACTGGCGAAAGCCGACGTAACGATGGTCAGAACGCGGCGGATGCCGTCGCTTTTCATCTGACGCAGCGTGTCTTCCAGAAACGGATGCCAGTTGCGGTTGCCCCAGTAGACGGGCAGGTGGATCTCGTGACAGGCCAGTTCCGTTTTCAGAGCGGCGATCAGTTCCCGACAGTGCCCGTTGATGGGACTGACTCCGCCGAAACGCTGATAGTGTTCGGCCACTTCCCGCATTCTCGATGCGGGCACCCCGCGCCCGCGCAGGACATTCTCAAGAAACGGAATGACATCGTCGGGGCCTTCCGGACCGCCGAAGGACTGAAGCAGCAGAGCGTCGTAGGGAGCCGCGTCACCGGTCACGTTCGAAACTTTCTCAGGCATTCGCCGGGACAGACGACCGGCAGACGGGACGGCGTCGACCGGATGAACCGGAAGACACCGCCGGGTTCACAGCCGGTGGAAAAAGCCGCCGCGAACCTGGTGAAGCACGGTCGACTGCTGTTGAATCCGGAACGATTCACCGATAGTCTTCCGTCCCGGATCGCGGTCGGAATCCGGAAGGAACCGGCCGGGCATCCGGCTTCTCTGTACGCAGACCCCCGCAGGGTTCTGCCTGTCGAGTACGGTGACTGAAGCTGTTCGGGCGGGTGTTCGGGCATCAGTCGGACTCTGAGAAGACGGCGGTGGAGCGTGTGGCTTCACGGCGGTACAGAGCATCACGATTTTCGAAGGTTCTGAAACACATGGGACGTTACACCGGTCCGAAAGGACGCATCAACCGACGCCTGGGCGTCAATGTTTACGAATCCAGCGGCAGCATCAAGGCGCTGGAACGAAAAGAGTATCCGCCGGGAATGCATCGGCGGCGCAAGAAACCGACCAACTACGGAATCGGTCTGGCGGAAAAACAGAAGATCAAGTTCTTCTATGGCCTGCGCGACCGTCAGCTCAGACGCTACTTCGACAAAGCACGAAGAATGAAAGGCAACACCGGTGAGCAGCTTCTGCTCATCTGTGAGCGGCGTCTGGACAACGTGGTCCGCCGGGCCGGATTCACGGTCACACGTCCTCAGGCCCGCCAGGGGATTGTGCACCGCCACTTTCAGCTCAACGGAGTCACCGTCGACCGGCCTGGTATCATGGTGCGTCCGGGCGACGTCATTTCGGTGCGAAACCGCCCCAATGTGCAGCGCCTGTACAAAAGCGTTGTGGAAGCGTCGACACTGCCGCAGACGGACTGGATCAGTTTCGACGAAAACAAACTGGAAGCGACCATCAAAGCCGAACCGACTTACGACGATGTGACGCTGTCCGTGGATGTCGGACAGGTGGTGGCATTTCTGTCGCGCTGACCGAACGCTGTGCCGACCTGCTGCATTTCGACCGGTTCAGCCAGTATCACAGGACGCCCCCCGCGGGCGTCCTGTTTCTGTTGGGCTGGCGGACGAACCGGACGCAGCCGTCAGCCGGGAGTCGCGTGACGGTGTCCGAAAGATCGTGTAAGGTGGCCGGCCGCCGATTTCGTTTCAACTGTGAAGAAGGTTCATGTCGGAACTGATCACCTGCGACCTGCACGCGGCTTTGAAGACGCTGCCGGAACCGGACAGAGCGGCCCTGGAAGCGGGGCTGCCGGAGGCTCGGGAAGCGGTGCTGCAGGACGCGCGTCGGGCGGCGGAAGGCTGCACCGCATCGCCGCAGAAACAGCCTCTGGATGCCGCCTTCATCGACTGGCCTGACCGTCTGCTTCAGGATATGAAGGAAAACGGCGCCGACAGCCTGATCGCTCAGATCGAACGCTGCGCGACCCGTCTGCAGCAAACGGTCGACACCGTGGTGGTGATCGGTATCGGCGGTTCCTACATGGGAATGCGGGCCCTGTTCGAAGCTCTGGCCGACCCGTTTCACAATGAACGAACACGGGAAGAACGCGGAGGCATTCCGCGTCTGTACTTTGCCGGCTGGAATGTGGATTCCGATCGTCAGCAGGCTCTGCTGGACCTTCTGGAAAACCGGGTCCGCCGCTGTGGTTCAGACGGCCCGGCCGGCAGGACGGCTCTGATCGTCATCAGCAAATCGGGAGGCACGCTGGAACCGGCCATCGCGTTTCGGAATCTGAGGGCCTTCGTGGAACGGCATTTCAGCAGCGACGTTCAGGATCTGATTGTTCCCGTCACGGGAACCACCGGTCGACTCAGAACACTGGCGGAACAGGCCGGCTTTCGCGACGTGTTTTCGATTCCCGAAGGAATCGGCGGACGTTTTTCTGTTCTCACGGCAGTGGGACTGCTGCCGGCGGCAGTCAGCGGAATCAACATCCGCCGTCTGCTGCAGGGCGCGGCCGAGATGACCGAACATTTCCGATCGGCTCCGTTCGAACACAACGCGGTGCTCCGTCATGCGGCCATCGGTCATCTGCTGGAACGGCAGCGCGGGCTGACCATCCGCGTTCTGTCCACATGGGGCAGCCATCTGGAAGCTGTGGGACTGTGGTACGATCAGCTTCTGGCGGAAAGCCTGGGCAAACAGGAACGCGGCGCCACACCGATCACAGGGGTCAATACGCGCGACCTGCACAGCCGCGGCCAGCAGCATCAGGAAGGTCGTCGCGACAAACTGATTGTCAACCTGCTGCCCGGTCCGCCCCGACATCCGACTCAGAAGATTCCGCTTCGTGAAGACGACGCGGACGACCTGAACCGCTTCGCCCGTCACAGTCCGGCATCCGTGCTGGAAGCAGCCATCGCCGGGACCAGTCAGGCCTACGCGGCCGATGCGCGTCCCACGGTCGATCTGAAACTGCCGGGAATCACGCCGCATTCTCTGGGGCAGCTTTTCCAGCTTCTGATGCTGTCAACGGTCGTGGAAGGGGAACTGATCGGAATCAACCCGTATGGTCAGCCTGGCGTGGAAGCCTACAAGAAGAACATGATCGACATTCTGCTGCGCGGCGGTGCCGACACAGGCGATTCGGAGACCTGACGATGACAACAGAAATCCGGTATCTGGGACATGCGTCGTTTCAGATTCTGACAGGCGGTCAGTCGGTGCTGATCGACCCGTTTCTGACAGGCAATCCTCAGGCGGCCGCATCCGCCGACGACATCGAAGCGGACGCGATTCTGGTCACGCACGGTCATGAAGACCACATGGCCGACGTCGAGGCGATTGCATCACGCACCGGAGCGCTGGTGGTTTCCAATTTCGAAATCGTGTCGTGGTTTCAGAAACGCGGTGTGGAAAACGCCCACCCGATGCACATCGGCGGCCGGCATGCGTTCGATTTCGGTGTGCTGAAACTGACGGTGGCCCATCACGGATCCATGCTGCCGGACGGAAGCTGCGGAGGCAGTCCGGCGGGGCTGATTCTGAAAACCGAAGACGTCACGATTTACGATGCCGGCGACACAGCTCTGTTTTCCGATATGCGGCTGATCGGCGATGAAGAAATCGACGTGGCCATTCTGCCGATCGGCGACAATTTCACGATGGGACCGGAAGATTCCGTGCGGGCCACTCAGTTCATTCGCCCCGGTACCGTGATTCCGGCACACTACAACACCTGGCCGGTGATCGAACAGGACACGGATGCCTGGGCGGCGGCCATCGAAAAAGACACGTCGGCTCTGCCGGTGGTGCTGAAACCCGGCCAGTCGTTCTCCTTCGACGGCGTTGCGTAACGGAAGACGACATTCCATGCCTGCCAGCTCTTTGCCGACCCGGATCGACGGCCCCGTCGCAGTCATCGGAGATGTGCACGGGCAGACGCGAAAACTGCGGCAGATCATCCATCAGCTCGAACGTGTCCCCGACATGCAGCACCGGTGGATCGTGTTCATCGGGGATCTGGTCGATCGCGGTCCGGACCCCAAAGGAACCCTCGACCTGTTCTGTGATCTGATCAGTCAGCATGATCGCGTGGCATGGGTCTGCGGAAACCATGAACTGGCCATGGCGGCTTCTCTGGATCTGATCGATACTCCGGATTACCTGGACTGGAAGAGTGCCTGGCTGCATGCCTATTCCGTGGAAACGACGTTCGCGTCTTATGGAGCCGACCTGGGGAACTTCGACCAGCTTCGGGAAGCGCTGCCGGAAAACCATGCGCACTGGCTGAGCCGTCTGCCGTGGCGGGTGGAACATCCCAGATACCTGTTCGTCCATGCGGGGCTGGATCCGGCGATGACATTCGACATGCAGGTACAGATTCTCAGGCAGCCGGATTACACGCTGTCTCAGCCGCCGTGGCTGTTCAGCAAATCCTTCATTCGGGGGCCGGTTCCGCAGGGCTGCCCGGTGACGGTCGTTCAGGGACATGTCCCGATCCCCGAAGTTCTGTTTGGCGACCGGATCATCGCCACGGACACCACCGGAGGACGGCAGGGAAAGCTCAGCTGCGTGCTGCTGCCGGAAAATACGGTGCTCACATCGGAAGACGATGCGTGACAGCCGCCGCCTTCTCAGGGGCAGGAATTGCCGGGAACAGGTGTCGGGAATGGGAAAAACGGGCTCCCGGCCGCCGCACCGATGTGGCTGCTGCCCGATTTTCCGTCTATTCTTCATAGCTCATCCTGCGGCATCGACGATGGTACTCATGGGCCGCTGCCTGCCGGCGATCATGTGGTCTGTCACCTGCCGGGGAACAGCCAGGTGTGCAGGAATGAACAGCCAGGCTGCCCCTGGAAACAGGTGTCTGGCGGTCCGGTCTGGTCAGGACGTCCGATCGGGCGGGAACAATCAGATGCCGTGCGGTGCCGGACCGATGAAGCCGGACCGTTTTTCTGGAAGCAGACGGGGGAGTCGATGACGATTTCGGTGACCGAATATTTCCGGACGCGCAGGTCGGATCGCAAGAAAGAAACGCGGTATCTGAACGTCATCAACAAGGACAGCTGCACATCGTGCAATTCCTGCGCATCGGTCTGTCCGGTGGACTGCATCTACGAAGTGGTCAGCCCGATTCCCTCCCAGAGCTACCATCAGATCGACACCAGCCGCTGCATCGGCTGCCAGATGTGTTACCGATCGCCCAATGACAGCAGCGAGTTCTATCAGCTCACCATCTGCCCGTGGAACGCGATCGACATGCTGCGGAATCCGAACGTGAAGCCGGATGCCGTGTCCGTGCTGCAGCCGTATTACCGCGGCACATCAGAAGGCATGTCCTGGCCGAAACTGGAAGAATACGCCTACCAGCTTTTCCTGGACGGTGAAGTCTTCATTCCGGCGGATGAAGAGGCACTGCACGAGATCTTCGGATACCTCCAGGAAGAAGCCTGGATGTACAGCGAAGAAGACAACATTCGTCTGGTGGACGAAAATCCCGAAACCGGTGAAGGTTTCGTGCGCTACCATGCTCCGGAACCGGCCCGCGATCTGCTGGATGTCATCTTCCGCGACTACCACCGCATCTTCATGGACTGATGAAGCCGCGGCGTGTTCATGGCACATCGTCCGCGGGCTGAACCGTCGCTGCTGCAGAAGCCGCCTTCCACACCCGCACGCAGCCCGGCACATCCGCTGTGCCGGCAGCCGCCGTCACCAGCAGCCGACCGTTCGGAGAAAACGTCATGGCCGTGACGGCCGTTCTGTGAGCGGGAATCGACAGACAGTTGTGTCCGGTCTCCGTTTCCCACAGCCGGACCCAGCCATCTTCATCCCCGCCGGCCAGAACATCACCATCCGCGGAAAACGCAACGCACGTGGCAGCACTGTCGGCGTCTGATGTGGTGGACACCAGCATGTTGCTGCGGTGCGCATCCCAGACGTAGATGAAGCTGTCCGCGGCTGCCGCGGCGATCCGTCCTGTCCGGTCGTGGGACCGGACGTGACGAATGTTCCTGGCCATCAGACGCATTTCCCTCCCCGGATGCGACGGATCCGGCGGTGCCAGATCCAGAAGATCATCCGGCTGACTGCCGAGAACGATCAGAGAATCCGAACGGGGTTTCCGACAGACAGCACGACACCGGCCATGAACGTTCTGCCGGACGGCCGGTCGGTCCCGATGAACCAGATCGACCTGCTGCAGCCATCCCCGGGAATCCAGGCCGATGATGAACGATCCGGATGGTCCTACGAGAAATTCATCGCCGGGACGGATGTTCCATTCATGGCTGTCTGATGTCAGTGTGGTTCCGTCGGAGGCCCGGTGGAGTGTCATCCGCCCGTCGGACACCGCGGCCACAACACCGCGCGTTTCATCGCACGATACCGCGCAGCAGTCCCCCGGAAGGGTATAGCGGCAGGTCCAGTCCGTCACATCGAAGGCCCGGATTCCGTCGGAACCGGTGATCAGCAGCACGGAACCGGCGTCGGCAAACGCCAGCTGCCGGGCACCCCGGATTTCCGAAAGATCCCGCCATTCCCCTCGATGCGGCACCTTCCAGAGTTTCACAGTTCCGTCGAAACTGCTGGTTGCCAGACTGACCGCGTCCGGATGCAGGCTGATGCCGGTGATGCGATCGGTATGTCCGTACAGCCGAAGAATGGTTCTTTGAACGTCCGAATCGAACACCTGGGCGATGCGGCCGCCGCCGGCGAATGCAATCAGCCGTCCCGACCGGTCGGAACTCAGAGAATGAATCGCCTGCCGCGGCTGATACAGAGTCTGTGGACCGGACGTGGTCAGAAGCGGTTCGCGGCCGATCAGGGGAGCCGATCCGGCCCAGAGGAACTGATCTGTAGTCGGAAGACGATGGACGACATGGACTCCACCGGCCAGGTTCCTGCGGATTCCTGTCCGCCGGATTTCCTGCAGATCCGGAACCTGATACACGACGGCTTCGTCATGGGAGGCTCCGACGACATGCCGCCCGTCGTGGGAAAAGAACAGCGATTCGATGCGCCAGTCGGACACGCGGACCCGGGAAATCACATGCCCGTGCTGCGGATCGATCAGAAAGAGATTTCCGTTCTGGTCTCCGGCGGCAAGATACGCAACATCGGGCGATGAAGCGACGGAATACAGTTCGGACTGTCCGGTAAACAGAACGGCTGCCGGCTTCCACGTCCGAGTGTTCCAGGAACGCAGTGTTCCGTCGCAGGACACGGAAAAGATCCGCGATCCGTCATCGGAAAATGTGAGCGCATTGACGCAGGCCGTGTGACCGGTCAGACGTGTTTTCAGCGACAGATCACCCGCATTCCAGACTGTCACAGTTCCGTCTTCATCGCCGCCGGCCAGAATCTTTCCGTCCGGTGAAAACGAAACGCAGAACACCCGGCCGTCCGACACACGGCTGCTGGCCGCGTGCTGATGGGCCATCTGCCACAGGAATCGATAGATGAATCCGGACGTCACATCCGGGTTGTCCGCATGTTTGCGAAGCAGCTCATCGCACCGGGTCCAGTTCCCTTTGCGCAGCGACAGCCAGGCGGCCTGCGCGTCCAGGCTGAACAGATGTCTGAGAAGCCGCCGGTTTCGCTGTTCGGCCAGTTCCGTCTGACGTTTCGCGTTGTCCGCTTCCTGATCGGCCCGCAGCCGCTGATGGTGCGCCTCGACCATCTGAACGCGTGTTCTTTCGACTTCCCGATTCAGAGCCGTCACATGCCAGAAGACCGACAGCACCAGCAGCGCAGCCATCACGACAGCACTGCCGGCAGCCAGCATGCGGCCCGGATGACGCCGGCACCACCGGCGCAGCCGGCCGAATCGGGACGGCGGTCTGGCCAGCACCGGATGGCCACTGAGAAACCGGTCCAGATCATCCCGGAGAGCCGCAGCCGACTCGTAGCGGGCCGCCGGCGATTTTTCCAGACACTTCAGACAGATCGCTTCCAGATCCCGGTTGACGTCGGAACGGATCCGGCTGGGAGCACGCGGTTCTTCCTGAGTGACCGCATGCAGAACCCGCATCGGAGAAATCCCCCGGAACGGGAGCGTTCGTGTCAGCAGTTCATACAGGACCATTCCCAGTCCGTAGACATCCGTCGCCCAGCCGATCTGATCGTGGTGGCCGAGAGCATGTTCGGGCGCGATGTAGGGAATCGTGCCGATGACGGCATCTGTGGCCGTCAGCGGTTCGCCCTGTTCGCTGTCGAAGATTCGGGCAATCCCAAAGTCCGACAGACGCGGCAGGAAAAAAACCGAATCATAGGACGGAAGGGACGGGACCAGATGTTCTTCCTGGTACCGGGCAGAAACCTCGCTCGAAACCGGATCCAGCAGAACGTTGGCCGGTTTGATGTCCCGGTGCAGAATGTTGCGGGAGTGGGCATGAGACACGGCATCGGCGAGCTGGCGCGCAATGCAGGCGGCGGTCCGATCGTCCACCGGTGTCCGGCGGGCCGTGTTCCATTCCTTCAGAGTCGGTCCCAGACAGGCTGCTTCCACCAGATACATCTGCCTGTTGTGCTGGCCGAAATCCAGCACTTCCACGATGTGGGGATGATTCAGAGCTGCAATGGCCCGCGCTTCGATTTCGAAACGGCGCCGAATGTCTCGTCGAGCCGATGCGCCGAGACGAGGCGTCTTGACGGCCACAAATCGCCCCAGTTCCGAATCCCGGGACAGGAACACCGATGCGTGTCCGCCGGACCCCAGTTCGCAAAGGATTTCATAACGTCCCAGCCAGCGCACAGATCGCTCCAGAACCCGTTCCGGGCCTCCTGCCGGAAGAGTGTTCAGGGTCGCTTCCGCCCTCAGCCAGCGAACGCACCGCATCGCTCTGTCCAGACGATTCGCGAACGGCGGCAGAATCAGAGTGTCCGACTTCAGGAACTCCTGCCGGGACTCGGCCACGAACAGCCGGTCCTCTTCCAGCATCCGGTCCGACTCCAGAAGAAACCGAATCTCCTCCTCCGACAGATCTTCCCCTTCTGCCGCATGCTGTTCTCCTGAATCTCCCGGAAGCCAGGAGGCCAGCCGCATAACCGCTTCGCACCAGCGCCGACAGATTTCTTCGGTCTCCCCGCCGACTGCCTGAGCGATCCGGCGAAACGGCAGGTGATCGAAGGCACGCAGTCGCAGCAGACGGCGGTCCTGCTGCGGCAGACGGGACAACGCTTCGCTCAGAACGGCCGCGCGACCGAACGTCCGGGATTCGGCCCCGGAATCATCCGAACGATGGGCTTCCTTCTCGACTTCCGCCTCGATCTGCCGAGCCGGAGACGGAAGGTTTCGGGAACCGTTCAGGCCACTCGATTCGCCGGACGGATCGGCACACTCACGCACATACTGGCACACCTGAGAAAGCTGCATCTGAGCGTCCGCGCGGCTGACCGGCAGGTCCAGGCCGTGCTCACGCATCGCCTCATTCACCAGAGCGGAAATGCAGACGGTCTGAGGCCATGTGAAGGCGAGCTGTCGGGCTGACAGCAGGACCAGACACTGACGCCAGCGCTGCAGTCCCGATGAGCTGTCACGATTCCCGGCAGGACCGGATCGGGCGCGGCCTTCCGAATCTCCGGCACCGCCGAATTCTGGGTCGGCGCCGTATCCAGGCATCCTGCCTTCCCAGGAAGGCGTATCGATCATCGGGACTCTCCGCACAGGTTTCCAGTTCCGTCATGGTAACCGCTCAATCGATCTGATCACGAAGAAAACAGCGGATGACAGCAGACCAGCCATCATTCGGTGATGTTTCGCAGTGAACGCGCTGAATTCCCTGTCAGGAACGGGGACTAACCCGCAATGATCTGCTTCCAGGCATCGGAATCACGTGCTGTAAACGTTTCAGCCAACGGACGAGTCTTCGCGAATCCGACTGTTCGGAAGACGTGGCACAACCTTCCCTGCGCGCGATCTGAGTGGTGATCAGACATTCGACTGCGTGCGACGCTGCACACACGGCGCGACATTCCGCGCCACCGGAAGAAGTGCCGCAGCCATGTCTCGTTTGCGAAACGCCGCATCCCTGATCTCGCAAAAACCGTGATTCCGGCTGTCTGACCGGCAGCGAACTGCTGCAGCAACGCCGGTTCCGTGCAGAGCGGCCCGCATCGATCAGCATCCGCAGTGCCTGTCGGTCGACCGGCGCACACTGATCGTTCTCGCACAACACACGAAGCGTTCACGCGCAGAGGGCATCGCTTTTCTGTGAAAGAAACCGATGGCACGGTTGTTGCAACATGGGCCCGCTGAACGTGAGGACCGATGGTGTCTCTCGGACCGTTCGCAACGGGAACCGTTCGGACCGAAGGAGAGTGTGGTGCTGGAAGCGGACAGGACACAACCTTCCCTGGCCAGGTGCTGCCTGCTGAACATCCACAGAAGGGCAGAAGGCGGCCATGTCTCCGTTGCTGTTCCTGTTGAGAGAAACAGAAGCTTTCACTTCTGCAGGGCAGCCATGCTCCTGGTTCTGGTGGCCGGGACATCATCTGTTCGTGCTCAGGATACTCCCGATTATTACCGCCAAAACTGCCTCAACTGTCACACAATTGGAGGCGGCCGCCTGACCGGCCCCGATCTCAAAGACGTCACGAAACGTCGCGACACCGAATGGCTGATCAACTTCCTGCAGAATCCGAAGTCAGTTGTTGACAGCGGTGACCCGTACGCGGCAAAGCTGGTCGAGGAGTCGCGGGGGGTTGTCATGCCCATCGCGCCCGGAATGACTCGGTATCGAGCGGAACAGCTTATCAGGCTCATCGAAGCCGAATCGAAGCTTGAGAAGTCGCAGTTCCAGGGCGTGAAGATTTCGAACAGGCCGTTCACGGATGCCGACCGAAAAAACGGAGAAGCCATCTTCGTCGGCATCCGCAGGCTGAAGAACGGCGGTACGGCCTGCAGTGCGTGTCATTCGATATACAACCTGCCCGCTCTGGGCGGCGGGCGACTGGGGCCGGACCTGACACGCGTTTACGAACGCCTGAAAGGCCGCCAGGCCCTGAGTGCCTGGCTGATGGCCCCGGCCACCGAAACCATGCAGCCGATTTTCAGGAACCGCCCTCTTGAAGCGGAAGAAATTCACGCTCTGGCTGCCTATTTCGAAGAAGCCGCCCGACACAGCGAATCCGACGCGTCCACCGCTCGGATCACTTTTTTGCTGACCGGACTGGCGATCGCCACCGGTGTAATTTTTGTGTTCGACGCCGTCTGGAAAGAGCGGTTCCGCGGTGTGCGCCGTCCCCTTGTTGAGGACAGCGTCTCCCGCGGACCCGATTCACACCGGGAAAAAACTTCATGAACGGACTGGATGCGATCGCCTGGATTCGGGATGAAGTGAATCCCAAAGGACGGGCGTGGGAAGAATTCTACCGCAACCGCTGGCAGCACGACAAAGTCGTGCGCAGCACCCATGGCGTGAACTGCACGGGCGGATGCACATGGAACATTCACGTCAAAGACGGCATTGTGACCTGGGAGATGCAGGGGCTGGACTATCCGGCTCTGGAAGCGGGGATTCCGCCCTATGAACCGCGCGGCTGCCAGCGAGGCATCTCATACAGCTGGTATCTCTACAGTCCGCTGCGTGTGAAGTATCCGTACATTCGCGGAGCACTGCTGGATCTGTGGAAGCAGGCTCGCGCCGATCACACCGATCCCGTCGATGCGTGGCAAAGCCTGGTCGAGAATCCCGAAGCCCGACGGCGCTGGCAGCGTGCCCGGGGCAAGGGCGGTCTGCGACGCACCACCTGGGACACCGCTCTCGAAATCATCGCCGCCTCGATGGTGCACACCATCAGGAAACATGGTCCGGACCGAATTGCCGGCTTCTCACCGATTCCGGCCATGTCGATGATCAGTTACGCGGCCGGTGCGCGGCTCATGCAGCTCATCGGCGGGCTGTCGCTTTCATTCTACGACTGGTACTGCGACCTGCCTCCGGCATCTCCGGAAACCTGGGGCGAACAGACCGACGTGGCCGAAAGCGCCGACTGGTATCACGCCAAGATGCTGGTTTCGATGGGCGCTAACATCGGCATGACACGTACCCCCGACTGTCACTTCCTGGCCGAAGGGCGCCACAACGGAACCAAGCTGTGGGTTTTTTCACCCGATTTCAGCATGGTGGCAAAATACGCCGACGAATGGGTCGCTCTGAATTCCGGACAGGACGGCGCCTGGTGGATGGCGGTCAACCATGTGCTGCTGACCGAGTTCCATCACCGGAAACAGACGCCGTACTTCATCGATTATGCGAAAAAATACACGGATTCACCGTACCTGGTCGAAATCGTCGAAGGCGACGACGGAACGCTGCGTCCGGGCCGGCTGCTGCGTGCCGGGCGTCTGGAACAGTACAGCGAAGAAGAACACGGAGAATGGAAGTTCCTGATGTGGGATGAGGAATCCGACGGCCCCAAAATGCCGATGGGCAGTTCCGGATTCCGCTGGGCGACGGAAAAGGGCAAATGGAATCTCCGGCTGAATGACGGCCGGGACGGCAGTCCGATCCATCCGACGCTCACGTTTCTCAGCGCCAACGACGGCGTTCTCGAGGTCGAACTGGACGACTTCGGAGCAGGACGCACAACCACACGCGGCGTTCCCGTTCGCACGATCACAGCCAAAGACGGCCAGGACGTTCCGGTCACCACCGTCTACGACCTGCTGATGGCGCAGTACGGGGTGAACCGCGGGCTGGACGGTGAGTATCCCGCCGACTACGACGACGAAGAAGCACCGTTCACTCCGGCGTGGAGCGAGAAATACACGGGTATCGGCCGCGACGTTGTGATTCGTTTTGCCCGTGAATGGGCCTCAACCGCCGAGCACACGGGAGGCAAATGCACGATCCTGATCGGGGCGGGGATCAATCACTGGTACCACGCCAACCTGATGTATCGAGCCGGAATCCACGCGCTCATGTTCTGCGGCTGTGTGGGCGTCAACGGCGGCGGACTGGCACACTATGTCGGTCAGGAAAAACTTGCTCCGATGGAATCCTGGTCTTCCATCGCGCTGGCGAAAGACTGGTTTCCGCCGTCACGCGTTCAGAACACGCCGAGCTGGCACTATGTTCATACCGATCAGTGGCGCTACGAAAAGGACTTCACCGACTATCACACGGTCCCGCAGAAGACGTCTGAATCGACCACGGCGCAGGGACATACGATGGACATGCAGGTCCGCGCCGTGCGACAGGGCTGGCTGCCGTTCTATCCGCAGTTCCCCGAAAACCCGCTCGATGTGGTGCGCCAGGCCCGTGAAGCAGGTGCCGATACTCCCGATGACATCGCAGCCTGGGTGGCTGAGCGGCTTAAGAACAGGGAGATGCAGTTTTCCGTCGAAGATCCGGATGCCGAAGAGAACTGGCCGCGGGTGTGGTTCATCTGGCGGGGCAACGCCCTGATGGCCAGTGCCAAAGGCCACGAATACTTCCTCCGGCACTACCTGGGAACCCACGACAACGCAGTCGGCAGGGAACTGGCCAGAGACTCCGTTCGCGAGGTCGCGTGGCACGAACATGCTCCCCAGGGAAAGATGGATCTGGTCGTGGATCTCAACTTCCGGATGGACACTTCCGCGCTGTATTCCGACATCATCCTGCCGGCCGCCACCTGGTACGAAAAGGCGGATCTCAACTCGACGGACATGCACAGTTTCATTCATCCCCTCTCGCCGGCCGTGCCGCCGTGCTGGGAATCGAAGAGTGACTGGGCGATCTTCAGGTCGGTGGCCAGAAAGTTTTCGGAACTGGCCGCACCTCATTTTCCCGAACCGGTCGAAGATCTCGTTGCAACACCACTGGCACATGACACGCCGGCCGAAATCGCGCAGCCCGACATGAAACAGTGGATTACGGGCGAAGTCGACGCCATTCCCGGAAAGACCATGCCGGCGTTCAAAGTCGTCAGACGAGACTACCGGAACGTCTACAGACAGTTCATTTCCTACGGACCCATGGTGCGCGCCAACGGCCTGGGTGCACACGGCACGGCTTATCAGATCGCCGATGAGTACGATGAATACATCAGAACACACCGCACGGAAACATGGGATGACCGCACCTACCCGTCGCTCGCCCGCGATGAGGATGTCTGCAACGTCATTCTGCATTTCGCGACGGTCACCAACGGAGAATTCGCGTATCGCTCGTACAGAGGGATGGAGGAAAAAACCGGTCTGCCGCTGGTGCATCTGGCGGAGAAGAACCGCGGTTTCCGAACGTCCTACAGGGACATTCAGAGCCAGCCGCGTCGGTTCATCAACAGTCCGATGTGGTCCGGTCTGATCGAAGACGGACGCTCCTACGCACCATTCACCTACAATGTCGAGAACCTGGTCCCCTGGCGGACCCTGACGGGTCGCCAGTCATTCTACCTCGACCATCCGATCTACATCGATTTCGGCGAACACCTGCCGACCTACAAACCGAAACCGCTGCCAACGCAGTATGCGGACCTGCAGTTCAGCGAATCGACCGAACAGACCGGTCCGACACTGATGCTGAACTATCTGACACCGCACGGCAAATGGCACATCCACTCGACCTACGGTGATAACCAGCGCATGACCACCCTGTCGCGCGGTGTGTATCCCCTGTGGATCAACGACCGCGATGCCGAACAGCTGGGCATCGTCGACAACGACTGGATCGAAGTCTTCAACGATCACGGTGTCGTTGTGACGTGCGCCGTCGTGAGCGCCCGCATTCCGAGGGGAATCTGCATGCAGTACCACTCTCCCGAACGAACCCACGGCATTCCCCTGTCACCACTGCGGAAGAAACGCCGCGCCGGCGGGCACAACAGCCTGACACGCACGCGTCTGAAACCCAACTTCATGGCCGGCGGGTACGGCCAGTTCACCTATCACTTCAACTACTGGGGGCCGGTCGGCTGCAACCGGGATACGCATCTGCTGGTAAGAAAACTGCCAGGGAAACCCGTGTACTGAGCGGATCGGCCTGCATCCCCTTTCTGCAGCCCTGACGGGCGATGGCCGGAAGCGGGATGTGCCACCCAGGACCATACAGGACACATTACTGACGGACAGCGCATCACTCACAGAAACAGCGTCACGGCCTTCTCCCCGACCGTTCCCCGGGCAGAAACAGGCCGGTGGCGGCAGCAGGGACACGGACGAATGCAGGTTCGATCACAGGTTTCGATGGTGTTTCACCTCGACAAATGCATCGGCTGTCACACGTGCAGCATCGCCTGCAAGAACGTGTGGACCGATCGCAGGGGCGCTGAATACATGTGGTGGAACAATGTCGAAACCAAACCGGGGACAGGCTACCCGACGAAATGGGAGGACCAGGACAAATATCAGGGCGGATGGAAGCTGAACGGCAGTGGCGGGCTGGATATTCGGTCGACCAGCAAAACGAAGATCGTGCCCAACATCTTCCACAATCCGCACATGCCCGGCATGGACGATTACTACGAACCGTGGACGTACGATTATCAGAACCTGTTCAATGCACCGGAAGGTTCCGACCAGCCCACTGCCGAACCGATCTCGATGATCGACGGCGAAAAGATCGATGTCCAGTCGGGCCCCAACTGGGACGACGATCTCGGCGGTTCGCCCATCTACGCCGAAAACGATCCCAACCTCGACGGACTCACAGAGCAGCAGCGACTGCAGCTCAGTTCCGTGGAACGACTGGTGTTCTTCTATCTGCCGCGGATCTGCAATCACTGTCTGAATCCGTGCTGCGTGGCGTCGTGTCCGTCGGGGGCCCTTTACAAACGGGGCGAAGACGGCATCGTGCTGATCGACCAGCAGAAATGCCGTGCCTGGCGTTCGTGCGTGGCAGCCTGCCCCTACAAGAAGACCTATTTCAACTGGTTCACCGGAAAAAGCGAGAAGTGCATTCTGTGCTTCCCGCGACTCGAAACCGGCCAGGCTCCCGCCTGCTTCCATTCCTGTGTCGGAAGGATTCGCTATCTGGGAGTGCTGCTTTACGACGCCGAACGACTGGAAGCCGTCGCAAAACTTCCCGACGACGAGCTGGTCGAGGGGCACCGATCGCTGATTCTGGATCCGCACGATCCCGAAGTCATTTCCGAAGCACTGGAAAACGGCGTGTCCGAGGCAGTGATTGAATCGGCGCAGAATTCGCCCGTGTACCGCTTCGTTAAAGAGTGGAGGATCGCACTGCCGCCGCACATCGAGTACCGCACACTCCCCATGCTGTTCTACGTGCCGCCGATGTCTCCGGTCCAGGCGAGCCGCTCCGAAGACACGATCACTCACAGCAGCGACAATCTGTTTCACGACATCGACGAGTCGCGTGTCCCGATGAAATTTCTGGCCAGCCTGTTCGGAGCCGGACATGAAGGCGTCGTCCGCTACGCGCTGGCCAAACAAAAGGCGGTCCGCTGGCATCGCCGAGCGGAAACTGTGGGCGATGTCGATCGCGAAACCGCCGACCGCATGCTTCGGGAAGCCGACTGTTCACGCGAAGAAGCCGATGCCATCTACAGGCTGACGTCGCTGTGCACCTTCGAAGACCGTTTCGTCATTCCTCCCATGCACCGCGAACAGGCCATCGAGATGATGAAGGAACCGCACGAACATCGCGAAGAGGCCGGATTCGGGTTCGTTGGCGGGCCCAGGAGGGGACTGTGATGACCGGTTCCCGAACCCTCCGGCCACTCAGGGTGCTGCTGAGCTACCCCGACGACCAGACCATCGAAGCAGCCGAACTGCTGTATGTCAGCCTGCAGAGTGAACTGCCGGAAGCTGCAAAGCACATTTCGAAGTTCGGCGCATTCCTCGATCAGCACGACCTGTGCGAAGCGGAAGAGGCGTTCACCGGCACGTTCGACGTCAACCCGGCCTGTGCACCGGAGGTGGGCTGGCACCTGTTCGGGGAAGAATACGCACGTGGCATGTTTCTGGTCCGGATGCGCGAGCAGATGCGCAAATTCGGAATCGAAGAAACCTCAGAACTTCCGGACCACATTACGCACGTCCTGTCGGTCATCGCAGCAATGCCGCACAGCGAAGCGCAGCGATTCGTCCGGGCATGCGTGGAGCCGGCTGTCAGGACGATGCGCCGGGGGATCGAAGAGAAACCGACCCCGTACCGTCATGTGGTGGCCTGCCTTGATGAAGTGCTGTCTCACTTCTGGGGCCGCGGCCGGTCGCCGAGTGACGATTCTGAACAGTCTCAGCAGGATGAGCATGCCGTTTCCGCAGGCATCGATCCTCTGCATGCGTTTCCGGTGGCCGGTATCCGGCCCGGCTGCGGCAGCTGTGGTTCCGGCCCCGAAGAATTCGTGCAGCTGGAAAACACATTTCCGCCACCACCACGGGACTCTCAGCCATGAACGCCCCGATACTCGACACGTTTCTGTTCGTCGCACTGCCGTACGTGTGTCTGTTCACGTTCCTGCTCATGACGATTCACCGCTATCGCGCACAGTCGTTTTCCTATTCAAGCCTGTCCAGCCAGTTTCTGGAGAACCGGCTCCATTTCTGGGCGGTCGTTCCTTTTCATTACGGCATTCTGGCCGTCACGGCCGGGCACCTGATCGCGTTTCTGATCCCGCGCGGCATTCTCGTGTGGAACAGCCACCCCCTGCGTCTGTACGTCCTGGAAATTTCCGCTCTGGCCTGCGGGCTGCTGACTCTCATCGGTCTGGGGGGACTTCTGGTTCGTCGCGCGATGACCAGCAGGCTGCGTCGCGTCACCACCGTCACCGACTGGATCCTGTTCGGCATGCTTCTTGTGCAGACTGCCGGCGGAGTGGCCATCGCCGTTTTTCGCCCGTGGGGTTCGTCCTGGTTCGCGTCGAATCTGTCGCCCTACCTGTGGTCTGTTCTCATGCTGAACCCGGATCTGAGTTATGTAACCGGAATGCCCATTCTGGTGCGGGCTCACATCGTTCTGGCATTCGTCATCATCGGCTTCTTCCCGTTCACCAGGCTCGTGCATCTGCTGGTGATTCCCAATCCGTACCTGTGGCGAAAACCACAGGTCGTGCGGTGGTACGGGCGTCGCTAGAACCCGGAAAGACGACTCATGACAGAACACACGATGAATGAAGGCCTGAACCCGGAAGAACGGCGGCGTGCCTGGTGGATTCTGACCATGAACACGCTGGCTTTCACCGTGTGTTTCGCGGTGTGGATGATGTACGGGGTGCTCATCACGTTCCTCGTCAACAACGGCGTTTACGACTGGGGCCCGAAGGAAATGGGCTGGCTGATCGGAATCCCCGTGCTGACCGGAGCCGTTTTTCGTCTGCCGCTGGGCGTGGCCACGGACAAATGGGGCGGACGAATCGTTTTCGGAGTGCTGCTGCTGGCCTGCGCTGTCCCGACGTTTCTCACGGGGTACTGCGACAGTTACCGGGACTTCTTCCTGGCCGGTCTGGGATTCGGATTCTGCGGAACAAGTTTCGCCGTCGGCATCGCCTACACGTCTGTCTGGTTTCCGCAGCATCGCCAGGGAACGGCTCTGGGAATTTTCGGAGCGGGAAATGCGGGCGCTGCGCTGACCACATTCGGGGCACCAACGGTTCTCAAAATCCTTACGGACAACGGCACCCATATCGAAGGGTGGAGACACCTGCCGACACTTTATGCGGCCCTGCTGGCTGTTACGGGTGTCGTGTTTCTGCTGACTACGACCACGCGGATTCCTCCCGGCAGCGCCACCAGAACGCTGTCTGAGCGTATGGAGCCGCTGAAACATCTGAGAGTCTGGCGGTTCGGGCTCTATTATTTCTTCGTGTTCGGCGGCTTCGTGGCACTGGCACAGTGGCTCGTTCCCTACTACGTCAATGCCTATTCCACCACTGTGGTTCTGGCAGGCGTGCTGGCCGGCTGCAACAGTCTTCCGTCCGGTGTGATCCGTGCGTTTGGCGGCTGGCTGTCGGATGTGTTCGGCGCCCGGACGGTGATGTACTGGGTGCTGGGGTCGTCGCTGGTCTGCTGCATTCTGCTGATCGTGCCGCAGATGGACATCCGCTCGCCGGGAAGCGGAATCATGGCCCGGGCCCCCGGAGTAGTCGTCCTCGTAACGGATTCGAAAATCGTGGTGCGAACCGCGAGCGGCGACGAGCACACCTACGTTCTCAAACGCAGACAGGGAGAACTGGTCAGCGACGAAGAACGGAACTCCGGCATGCTGATCCTGCCCCGTTCGATGTCGTGGCAGGAACCTGTCGTTGAACCGGGGCAGAAAGTGGCCACCAGGGAACTGCTGGCTCGTGGCATCACAGAGATCTTCTTTCAGGCCAATATCTGGGTCTTTACGGTGCTGAGTCTGATTCTCGGCACCGTGATGGGGATTGGCAAAGCTGCGGTCTACAAACACATTCCCGATTACTTTCCGAACGATGTGGGAGTTGTGGGAGGGATCGTCGGCGTGCTCGGCGGCCTGGGCGGATTCGTGTGCCCTGTCATCTTCGGTTACCTGCTGAATGCGACCGGCCTGTGGACCTCCTGCTGGATGTTTTTTGCTGTTCTGGTCTCGGTGTGTCTGATCTGGATGCACCTGGTGGTTCAGAAAATGCTGCGAACCGAGGCACCGGAACTGTCGCGACAGATGGAATCCACCAGCGCTCATCTTCGCATCAATTCGTAACACCGTCAGGAAAGTGAACTTTCACGATGGCCGCCACACCCGAATACTGGGATGTCGAAGACGATGCCTTCTGGGAGTCCGAAGGCCGGAGAATCGCGAATCGGAATCTCTGGATTTCGATTCCGAATCTCCTGTGCGGGTTCTCGGTCTGGCTGTACTGGGGCATGATCGCCAAGACCATGCAGCGGCTGCATTTTGCAGATGCAGACCTGTTCAACTTCACGTTCCGCAACAGCGGGCAGCCGTATGACGAGGCGGGTTACCGGGCGCTCCTGTTCACGCTTCCCGCCGTGGCCGGTCTGGCCGGAGCGACGCTGCGAATCCCGAATTCGTTCATGATCGCCATCTGCGGCGGGCGGAACGTCAAATTCATGACAACCGTCATGCTGATCATTCCGGCACTGGCAACCGGCATCGCGCTGCAGAACCCGTCCACTCCGTTCGGTGCGTTCATTGTCCTTGCCGCGCTGTCCGGTGTGGGAGGAGGCGCCTTCGCATCCAGCATGTCCAATATCTCATTCTTCTTCCCCAGACGCATGCAGGGCCTGGCTCTCGGGCTGAACGCCGGTCTCGGAAACGCGGGCGTCAGTGTCATGCAGTTTCTGATTCCCTGGGCAGTCACGTTTCCCATGTTCGGACAACCGGGCGGCGATCCGCAGATCTTCAGTGCCGGCGGTGAAACTCAGCAGATCTGGATACAGAACGCGGCTCTGGTCTGGGTTCCCATCATGACCGTTCTGGCCATTCTGGCCTGGTTTCTGATGAACAATCTGCCGCAGCACGACTGCGGACCCGCTCCGGCGGCAATCGGAAAATATCTCTGGCTGCAGACGGTCGGATTTCTGGGAGCAGCGGTCGGCGTCCTGCTGCTCATTTTCCTCGAACTCCCGATTCCGGAACTGATTCGCATCTTCCTGGTGCTGCTGGCCGCCGTGATCGCCACACTGCTGGGCATGCGATTCCTGACTCCGCAGTCGATCCAGGAACCACTCAACAGACAGTTCGCGATTTTCAGTAACAAACACAACTGGATCATGACGTGGCTGTACGTCATGACGTTCGGCTCATTCATCGGCTATGCCAACGCATTCCCCAAGCTGATCGATGATGTGTTCGTCACGCCGACCAACGGTCTGGTGACCTCTCACTACATCTGGATCGGGGCAGCGGTCGGAGCACTGATTCGACCGGTCGGCGGCTGGCTGGCTGACAGGCTGGGCGGCGCCCGGGTCACGCAGTGGGACACGTGGATCATGGTGGTTTCCACGGTCCTGGCCGGATACCTGGTCTCGCTGGCCGGAGAAAGCGACAAACCGGAGAAATACTTCCTTCCGTTTCTCATCACGTTCGTCGTTCTGTTCGCCACCACCGGCATCGGAAACGGATCCACTTTCCGGATGATCCCCATCATCTTCTCGAAGGAACAGGCCGGCCCGGTTCTGGGCTGGACATCAGCCATCGCTGCGTACGGGGCTTATCTGATTCCCAAAATCTTCGCCACGCAGATCCGGGCCGGCACGCCCGAGTATGCCCTGTACGGGTTCGCCGGCTACTACGTGAGCTGTCTGGCAGTGAACTGGTGGTTCTACGCACGAAAGAACGCGGAAATCAAGTGCTGACTGCGGAGGCAGACGACGTCTCATGCACCGAACTGTTCTCAACATCATCCTGCTGGTCGGACTGTCCTTCAGTCTGATCGTCCTGATATCCGGAATGAGCGCCTGGCGCCTGCCGGACAACCAGCAGGGCTATGCGCCTCCTCAGCCGATCGAATATTCGCATCGGCTGCATGCGGGAGAACTGGGGCTCGACTGCCGGTTCTGTCATACCGCTGCTGAACACGGCCGCCATGCGGGCATTCCCTCGACCGATGTCTGCATGAAATGCCACCGATTCGTGACAGCCTCCTTCGATGTCATGCAGGACGAACTCACGCAGGCAGATAAGGAAAAGCGAAAGCCGAAGGCCATTGTTTCTGACGAGCTGCAGAAACTGTACGACTCGCTGGGTCTGACGGATCCACAGCAGCCTGTGTCCGATTCCCTGTCGACGTCCATTCCCTGGGTACGCGTTCACAATCTTCCGGATTACGTCTATTTCGATCACAGCGCGCATGTGACGGCCGGAGTCACCTGTCAGAAATGTCACGGTCCGGTCGAATCGATGGAGCGTCTCCGTCAGTTCGAGCCCCTGTCGATGGGATGGTGCGTGAACTGTCATCGCGAATCGACGGAAAACGGAATCAACGGCCGGGCCGTCCGTGCATCGACGGACTGTGCCGTCTGCCATTTTTAGAACAGACGCCATGAATCAGATTTCCGGACAGCCATCGCCCGACCGTCGTCTCCGGCGGCACACAGTCCCTGAACCGGATTCCGCTCCGCCGGCCGACGAACTGTTTTCTGTCAGCCGGCGTCGGTTTCTGGAAGCGGCCGGATTCGCCGTGTCGCTGGCGGCACTGCAGGGCTGCGGCCGGACCCCGACCGAAACTGCACTGCCGTTTGCCGTCCAGCCGGAAGGTGTCATCCCCGGGCGGTCGCTGACATACGCCACCACATGCCCCGGCTGTTCGGCAGGCTGCGGGCTTCTCGCCCGGGTGCGCGACGGCCGACCGCTGAAGATGGAAGGCATGCCGGAGCATCCTCTTTCGGCCGGCGGGCTGTGCGCCATCGGCCAGGCGCTCCCTCTCGGCCTGTACGACACTCATCGCCTGCGGCATCCACTGCATCGTGGTGAACAGTCGGACTGGGAGGAAATCGACCGGCTCATTCTGCAGACCCTTCAGCAGCCCGGACTGAGTGACGGTGCCGTCCGCTTCGTCACGCCGACCATCACCAGTCCCACGCTCAAAGCATCGATCGACCGATTCCTCAGTCGGTTTCCGGACGGTCGGCATGTCATGTTCGATGCGGTCAGCTGTTCGGCGATTCCGGACGCTCATGAAAGAACTCACGGGGTACGTGTGCTGCCGCATTTCCGACTTGCCAGGGCGGATGTCATTGTGGCGTTCGGTGCCGACTTCCTGGGCACGTGGATTTCTCCGGTTGAATTCACAGCCGCGTGGCGATCGCGCCGGGCTCCCGCACCGGATCGCCCGACGATGTCCTGGCACGTCCAGCTGGAAGGCCGGATGTCTCTGACCGGCAGCAATGCGGATCGGCGAATCCGTCTGGCTCCGGACGAGTATGCATCGGTCCTCCGTCATCTGCACGGCAGGATTCGGTCAATGGCCGTCGGTTCCCCGCCCGATGCCGCTGCCGGCAGTGCACCGCTTCCGGATCGAGATCTGCAGGAACTGGCCGATCGGCTGTGGGAAGCCCGCGGACGAAGCATCGTTCTTTGCGACAGCCAGGACGTTGCCGTTCAGACGCTGGTGAATTCCATCAATCACCACCTGGGAAACTACGGATCGACGATCGACCTGGAACGGCCAGGCCGGCAGCGACAGGGGAATGACCGAGAGGTTCTTCGGCTGCTCGACGACCTGAAACAGGGCCGGGTCAGCGCCCTGTTCGTTGCGGGCACGGATTTCACTCACAATCTTCCGGAACGCCGGAGTCTGGCTGAAGCGATTGAAAACGTGCGCCTGGTGGTCAGTTTCTCCGAACGCCTCGATGATTTCAGCTCTCTTGCACACTTCGTGTGTCCCGATCATCACCCGCTGGAATCCTGGGCGGATGCCGAACCGGTTTCCGGAATCATCAGCCTTTTTCAGCCACTGCTCGCACCGCTGGGAGAAACGCGATCGATTCTCGAAAGCCTTGAACGATGGAGCGGCGGCAGCCGATCCGCCGGCGACATTGTCCGCTCATTCTGGGAAACAGATGTTTTTCCGCGAAGCAGCGCAGAATCGTTCCAGGACTTCTGGGACCAGGCGGTCCATGACGGATTCGCTGAGGTCGAACCGACGACGGAAACGCCCGGTGATTTCAATGCGGCGGCTGTTGTCGAGGTCGATGCGACCGTAAGCGACGACGAGTACTGCCTGTCGCTGTATTCGAAAGTCGGTCTCACCGACAGTCGGCATGCACACAATCCCTGGCTGCAGGAACTGCCCGATCCGATCACGAAAGTCACCTGGGACAACTATGTGTGCGTTTCCCCTGCTGCTGCCGGCAGACTGGAACTCCACGACGGCGACGTCGTGATTCTGGAATCGGAAACGGGAGATACTCTCGAACTGCCGGCGCTGATCCAGCCCGGCCAGCACGATCGCGTTCTGGCTGTGGCGCTGGCCTACGGTGTCAGGGGGACCGACCGTTTCGCCGGCGTGGGGCCTCGGTGGATTGGTGCGGAACCCACTGTTTCCGAAGGTGGCGTCATTGGAGAGAACGCCGCCGGTTTCATCGAAGCGCGCGACGGAACACTGCGGTACGCCCGAAACGGAATCCGACTGCGAAAAACCGGGCGGCGTCACGAGCTGGCGTCAACACAGGAGCATCACTGGCTGGAAGTGCCTCCACGGGTGGCTCCTTATGGCGCGGAAATGCGTGAGCCGATCCAGTCGACAACCCTGGCTGCGTTTGCCCGTGATCCATCTGCAGGTTCTCCCGAATCGCACCATCAGTCCGATGTTCAGCTGTGGCCCGAAGATCATCCGAAAACCGGCCATGCCTGGGGCATGGTGATCGACCTGAATGCATGCACGGGATGTTCGGCCTGCCTGATCGCCTGTCAGTCGGAAAACAATGTGCCTGTGGTGGGAAAAGACGAAGTACGCCGCCAGCGGGAAATGCACTGGATTCGAATCGACCGGTACTACTCGGGAACCGGCGATGAGGTGGATGTCGGGCATCAGCCCATGATGTGCCAGCACTGCGACAACGCACCCTGCGAAACCGTCTGTCCGGTCCTTGCCACGGTTCACAGCCAGGAGGGACTCAACGTGCAGGCTTACAACCGATGCGTGGGCACGCGCTACTGTGCGAACAACTGTCCGTACAAGGTGCGACGCTTCAACTGGTTCGAATATCCGCACGAAGACGAACTGCAGAATCTGGCGCTCAATCCCGATGTCACCGTGCGTTCGCGCGGCGTGATGGAAAAATGTTCGATGTGCGTCCAGCGCATCGAAGAAGCACGGATCGATGCGAAGCGGCGGGGGGCACCGCTGCTCGACGGAGACATTCAGACGGCCTGTCAGCAGTCGTGTCCCGCTCAGGCCATCGTCTTTGGTGACATGAATGACCCGAACAGTGCCGTATCTTCCGCACTGAACAGTCCGCGCCGATACGGTGTTCTCGAAGAATTCAACTTTCGGCCTTCGGTGTCGTACCTGCGCATGGTGAGGAATCGTGAGGAAGAACAGCACGAGGGAGGTGAGCATGTCTGATGCCGACGCACCGCTCAGGCCGCCACTGATCACGGGCGATAAATCACTCAGCGACATCACCCGCGACATCTGCGTTCCCATGGAACGAAAGCCGACCGGACTGTGGTGGGCTGCGTTTCTGGTATCGGCAGCGGCACTGACAGTGGGGGTGGCTGCGGTGTGGTACCAGCTCGTCACAGGCATCGGCACATGGGGCCTGAATCGAACGGTCGGGTGGGGTTTCGACATCACCAACTTCGTCTTCTGGGTGGGAATCGGACACGCCGGCACACTCATTTCGGCCGTGCTGTTCCTGTTCCGTCAGAAATGGCGAACGGCGGTCAACCGATCGGCCGAAGCCATGACTTTGTTTGCCGTCATGTGCGCCGGAATCTTTCCGCTGATCCACATGGGACGCACCTGGCTGGCCTACTGGACCCTGCCCTATCCCAACACCCGCGGCCCGCTCTGGGTCAATTTCCGGTCCCCCCTTTTGTGGGACGTCTTCGCCATTTCGACCTACCTGCTGATTTCGGCGGTGTTCTGGTACGTCGGCCTGATTCCCGATCTGGCGACCGTACGCGATCGTTCGCAGCCAGGACTGCGCAGACGCGTGACATCGATCCTGTCGCTCGGCTGGGACGGTTCCGCCCGCACATGGCACCGGTATGAAACGGTCTACATGCTGCTGGCCGGTCTGGCAACGCCACTCGTGTTTTCCGTACACACCATCGTGAGTATGGATTTCGCGACATCCGTCATTCCCGGCTGGCACACAACCATCTTTCCGCCTTATTTCGTGGCCGGTGCGATCTTCAGCGGACTGGCCATGGTGCTGACGCTGATGCTCATCGCTCGCAGAGTGATGCACCTGGAAGATTACGTCACCCTGACACACATTGAACGGATGAGTCTGCTGATGCTGTCGATGGGCTGTATCGTGGGGTTTGCATACGGCACGGAATTCTTCATGGCCGCGTACAGCGGCAACCCGTATGAACAGTTTGTTTTCAAAAACCGCGCACTGGGGCCGCTGAGCGGGGCCTACTGGACGATGGTCACCTGCAATGTGGTCGTGCCGCAGTTGCTGTGGTTTCGGTCTGTTCGGCGTTCGCTGCCGCTGGTGTTCATGATTGCGATTCTGGTGAATGTGGGCATGTGGTTCGAACGGTTCGTAATCATCGTCACGAGCCTGCACCGTGATTTTCTGCCATCCAGCTGGGCGCATTACATCCCGACTTCGATCGAAATCGCCACATTCGTGGGGAGCTTCGGTCTGTTCTTTACGTGCTTCCTGATCTTCTGTCGAATCGCCCCGGCCATCGCCATTGCAGAAGTGAAAGGTGCCGCCGGCCTGAAGAAACGGCCGGCCATGCGGCGTGTGGACGCACAATCGTCCGCTGTCGCACCAGGCACCGTCGCAGCAGAAACAGCCAAACCGGCCGGAGTCTCCTGACCGACGGACTGACGACAACCTGGAACTGTCATCATGAGCCACCGATTGCTGCTCGCAACTTTTGAACATGAGGACGACCTGATCGGTGCCACAACGGCCGCTCGCCGGACCGGCCTGCGCATCGTCGATGTGTTCACGCCGTATGCGGTCCACGGGCTGGAACGAGCCATGGGGCTTCGGCCGTCCCGGCTCACCTGGGTCTGTTTCGTGTGTGGAATGACCGGAGCCCTGGGAATGCTGTGGTTTGAACACTGGACCGCGTCGATTTCCTGGCCGGTCAACGTGGGGGGCAAACCGTGGAATTCGCTGCCGTCCGACATACCGGTCGCGTTCGAGGCGGCTGTGCTGCTGGCCGGATTCGGTTCCGTGTTCGCTCTGTTCGGCGTGAGCCGTCTGTTTCCTGGCAAAACAGCCCGGACCGTGGCCCCGCGAACAACGGATGATCGATTCGTGCTGGTCATCGATGAAACGGACGCCGCATTCGATGCCGATCGTGTCAGAGAAATGCTGGAAGGATTCGACGTCGTGGAAACCGAGGAACGCGTCATCACAGACAGAACCTGGTTCCGTCAGAGGAGGCTGTCGTCGTGACCTTCTCCCGTACCAATGTGGTGCTGGCCGTCGCCCTGCTGATCACCGCCGGTCTGGCTGCCGGAATCAACGTCGACCTGACACGGCCGAACTACGAATTCCTCCCGGAAATGAAGCGCTCGCCGGCCTACGACGCGTTCTCGCAGAATCCGAATTTCGCCAACCATCGCACACTTCAGACTCCCGTTCCCGGAACGATTGCCCGAGGCACACTGCCCCTGCATTTTGCGCCGACCAAAGAAGATGCCCTTCGGGCTGGTGAGCAGCTGTCGAACCCGTATGCGGACGATTTCGCGCTCCTTCAGATCCAGGCAGACGTTTCCATCGCCGAACCGACGCCCGACGCCCCCCCGGCCGAATCCGGCCTGGGCGCCGAGAATCCGGAACACGACAGAGGACAGTCCGAACAGGAAGCGAGAAGGAAGGCTGCTCAGAAACGAATCAGCGATTCGCTCAGTCGGGGCCGCGAGATTTACCGGGTGTTCTGCATCAGTTGTCACGGACCGACCGGCGCCGGTGACGGACCGGTGGCAAAGCGAGGATTCCCGCCGCCTCCGCCTTTGACGACGGGCCGGTCAGCACAGATGAAGGACGGGCAGCTGTTCCACATTCTCACGTACGGCCAGGGCAGCATGCCCCCCATGGCCGCTCAGCTCACACGGGACCGCCGCTGGGACGTCATCAATTTCGTGCGCGCTATGCAGAAGAACGCCGCAGACACAACAGCTCCCGCAACAGCCGAAACGCCGACCGCGGAACCAGCGGATTCACCGGGTTCACGCGCCGGGCAGGAGGAAGCGAAATGACTGCAGCACCCCACGCTGTTTTGAGCAGCATCACACGGAAAGCCGCTGCCACGGCTGTGATTTCAGCACTGCTGCTTGCCGCATGCGCTGTCGCTGTACCGGGTCGCGTCTGGTCGAATCTTTTGCTGGCAGCCTATTACCTGATCACCGTCGGCACGGGTGCTGCCGTGTTCCTTGCACTGACGAACGTCTGCGGCGCCGGCTGGAATGCGGCATTTCGCCGGGTTCCTGAAGCAATGACGGGAGTGCTGCCGTCAGCCGGCATCGTGCTGCTTGCCGTGCTGGCAGCGCGGCTGCCGGAGTACGCATGGCATCATCACGGTGAACACGGCCCCGGAACATTCTGGTTCAAAGAAATGTGGCTGTCCCCGCCGTTTTTTGCTGCTCGAGCGGTCGGCATCGTCCTGCTGTGGACCGTCTTCGCCCGGACTCTGGTTCGAAATTCGCAGCGGCAGGACACACGACCCGAACCGTCCGGTCGGCCCGTGAACACCGCTGTCTCAGCCGTGTTTCTGGCAGTGTTCGCCATGACAATTTCTGCAGCCGGTGTGGACTGGATCATGGCACTGGAACCGATGTGGTTCAGCACCATCTGGGGCGTGTACCAGTTTTCCGGGCTGATCACGGCTGCTCTGGCGGTGATGATCATTGCCTGCATTGTCCTGCGGCAGCGGGGACCGCTGCGCGGCGTGTTTCGCGACGACCATCTTCACGATCTGGGCAGGCTGCTGATCGGCTTCAGTTGTTTCTGGATGTACATCTGGTTCAGCCAGTACATGCTCATCTGGTATTCGAACATTCCCGAAGAGACGGCTTATTTCATTCGCCGCACGCATGGCCCCTGGGGGCCGATTGTGCTCAGCAGCATTGTGCTGAACTGGCTGGTCCCGTTCTTCGTGCTGCTGCCACGGTCCTGCAAACGCAGCGAACGTGTCATGCTGAAAGTGGCCGTTGTCGTGCTGCTGGGCCGCTGGGTCGACCTGTATGTGATGATTTTTCCACCTGTGGTCGGTGATATGCCGGTGTTCGGGATCCCCGAAGCGGCGACCATCCTGTGTGCGGGCAGCCTGTCTGTTCTGCTGTTTCTGCGGGCGTTCCTGTCTTCCGAAACAGTCCCTCGCAACGACCCGTATCTCAGCGAAAGCCTGCAATACCACGCCTGAACGTGCGGCATCCCGTTCAGAATTCCGCGTGCGGTGCGTTCCAGTCCCCCAAACACACGATGCGAACTCATTCCGGCATACCTGCCGCTCAGAAAGATCTTTTTCTGAGCGAGATCCGGAAACAGGAACTCCGGCTGAACGTCTCGCCGGCACAGCCGTGACGTCACCTCAACGCCCGCGGAACCGGCGTGTATCCGGCCGGTTTCCGGAGCTGTCCTGTTCACTTCATTTTCGCATCGGGAGCGTCTGCGACAGCGGTTTCCTGCTGCGGCAGGACATAATCGCCGTATTGTTTTCGCAGCTGCAGCTTGCTGATTTTTCCCGTCGCCGTCAGAGGAATTTCATCGACGAACAGCACATCGTCCGGCAGCCACCATTTTGCCACTTTGTCCCGCAGATAATCCAGGACTTCATCCCGCGTCAGAGCGGCTCCGGACACAGGTTTCACCAGCAGCAGCGGCCGTTCTTCCCAGCGGGGATGGTGCACTCCAATGACGGCCGCGATCTCGATCTGTTCGTGTCCCATGGCGGCGTTCTCCAGATCCACGGAACTGATCCATTCGCCTCCGGATTTGATCAGATCCTTGGCGCGGTCCGTGATCTGCATGTATCCGAAGGAATCGATCGTGGCGATGTCTCCGGTGTCGAACCAGCCGTCGGCATCGGTCGCGTCTGTGTCATCCCGGTAATAGCGTTTGATCACCCAGGGACCGCGGACCAGCAGTCGCCCTGCCGTTTCGCCGTCGTGCGGCAGTTCCCGGTTGTCGTCGTCGACGATTTTCAGGTCGCATCCGTAAATGGGGATGCCCTGCTTCATCCGCACGTCGACCTGTTTTTCCCACGGCCAGTCCTTCATGCAGGCTTTCAGCCGGCAGGTGGTTCCCAGAGGACTCAGTTCCGTCATGCCCCAGCCCTGGACGATCGTCACGTCATAGTCGCGGTCGAAGGTTTCGATGAGATGCCGCGGGACGGCAGACCCCCCGATGAGCACCTCCCGGAGATGGGGCAGACCGAGATCGTTCTGTTTCAGGTGCGTCAGAAGCATATTCCAGACAGTCGGCACGGCAGCGGAAAACGTGACCTGCTGGCCGTCCAGAAGTTCATAGATGCTCGCTCCGTCCAGCCGGGCTCCCGGCAGCACCAGCTTCGATCCGGTCATCGGACAGGCATAGGCCAGCCCCCAGCTGTTGGCGTGGAACATGGGAACCACCATCAGCACCGTGTCGCTCATGCCGATCCCCGTGACATCCCGCGAACACACCGCCCAGGCATGAATCATATTGGAACGGTGCGTGTACAGAACGCCCTTCGGATTTCCCGTTGTCCCGGACGTGTAGCAGAGTCCCGCGGGAGTTTCATGGTCCAGCCGCGGCCAGTCGAATTCCGGCCGTTCGTCGGCGATCAGCGATTCGCTGTCCACGACACCGGGCAGATCGGCGTCCGGCAGGTGGTCCGCATCGGTCAGGACGATCCACTGCTCCACCGAAGGCAGCCGGGCCTGAAGACGTTCCATCATCGGGACGAACGGAGCGTCCAGAAGAATGACACGATCCTGAGCGTGGTTGATGATGTATTCGATCTGATCTTCGAACAGACGCGGATTGATCGTGTGGCAGATGGCCCCCTGTCCGGACACGGCGTACCAGGCTTCCAGGTGCCGCTGCGTGTTCCAGCCCATTGTGCCGACGCGGTCGCCCCGGGAAATGCCCAGTTTCTGCAGAGCCCGGGCGAGCTGACGTGTTCGGTCGGCCGCTTCACCATAGGTGGATCGCCGAATCGACCCGTCGTCCACCTGACGGGTCACGATCTCCACGTCTCCGTGAAACGTGGCCGCGTGTTCCAGAATGTGTGCCAGATTGAACGGTTCGTTCTGCACCCTGTCGCTCCCGCTTCATCACTGCGAACTGAATGGACCGGCCGGCGGCCGCGAAGACAGATTAGCAGCCGCCGTCCGGATTTTCACGGTCCGCATCATCCGCGGCGTTCCCGGACAAACTGCCAAGAAATTCCTCAATCGCCGCGGTCACAGCTTCGGGCTCTTCCACCGTCGACGTATGACCGGCCCCCGGAATGATCACCAGGCGGGAATCGGGAATCCGTTCGTGCATGCGCCGGGATTTTTCCGGAACCGTGGCCACATCCTGGTCGCCGACGATGATCAGAGTCGGAACGGTGATGCCGCTGATGCGATCCTGAATGCCTTCCCGCGAAATCACGCCGCGAACCGCCCGGGAAATTCCCTTCCTCCGATTGCTCAGCAGCCGCTGCCTCCATTCGGCTCGTTCCTCAGCCCGCTGCGGATCGCTGAGAAATTTCTGTCCGAACATGATGGGCATCACGTGTCCGGCAACCAGCCCCATGCCCAGCCAGCGGGAAATCAGATTCAGCAGTCTGTAGCGGCCGATGTTTTCTTCCGGTTCCGGATCGGCCGATGTGTCCATGAGAATCAGCGACCGCAGCAGTTCCGGCCGGCGCAGAGCCAGACGCATTCCCACGAACCCGCCCATCGACAGCCCGGCGAAATGACACGGAGCCAGGTCGAGCTGTTCGATGAGGGCAGCCGCATCGTCTGCCAGCGTGTCCATGTCGTAACCGCTGCGCGTGATTTCACTGCGTCCCTGGCCGCGAAAATCGAATGTGATGCAGCGGTAGCGATCCTGCAGCGCGGACACCTGACGGTGAAACATCCGGCCGCTCCACAGCAGTCCGTGGGCAAAGACGACCGTTTCCGGTCCCTGCCCGTGAACTTCGTACCACAGATCGGCCTGGTTGACTCGCAGAACAGGCATCCGACAGCTCCCCGGAACAGATCACGAAGACGTCACCGTACACGAAGTGCATTCTGACGAAACCGCGCACTTTTCGATACCGCCCGACCCGCCGGTTCGAACGACGTGCGGCAATTTTCAGGGAGAATGAAAACGACAGAAGCGTGTCCCGCGTCCTGCTCCGGCTGCGGGTGGCAGAGACATACTCCGCCGGCATCCCGCAGTTCCGGTCTCGACGGTTTCGCAGCAATGTGCGATTCTGAAGTCAGAACAGACAGGGTCTGCAGAGCAACTGTTTCGCGCAGGGATGTCGCAACATGAACGATCAATCCAAAGTGGCCGTCGTGACCGGAGCTTCCGCGGGAATCGGACGGGCTGTGGCGGAGCGGCTGGCGTCAGAAGGATGGTCGGTCGTCCTGGCGGCCCGATCGGTCGACCGACTCGATCAGGTCCGTCAGCGGCTCGAACAGCAGGGCGCCTCAGCCGTCAGCATTCCCTGCGATGTGTCCGATGCGGACGACCTGGAACGGCTGGTCGCACAGACGCGGGAACGTTTCGGACGCATGGATGTTCTGGTGAACAATGCGGGCGTCGAATGCTTTGAACATTTTGAACGCCTCTCAGTCGAACAGGTGCGACAGACGATCGACGTGAATTTCACGGGCGCAGTTCTGCTCACCCGGCTTGTTCTTCCGGTCATGCTGGAACAGAAGTCCGGAGCGATCATCAATATGGCGTCCACTGCCGGCAAACACTGCCCGGCATTTGGCGCCGTCTACGGAGCCACCAAGGCGGCTCTCATCGGATTCACCGAAGGACTGCGGGGGGAATATCTGAAACAGGGGATCACAGCCACGGCGATCTGTCCCGGATTCACGACGGACGGCGGCATTTACGATCGGATGGTGACCGCATCCGGGCGCACCACATCGCCTGTCGTCGGCGGCACCACCGCTCAGGCCGTGGCCCGGGCCGTGCTGAAAGCCATTCGAACAGGTCCTCCGGAAATCATCGTGAACCGGCCTCCCATGAGACCGATTATGGCGCTGAAAACCGCATTTCCGCGTCTGGGTGAAAAACTGATCCTTGCGGCATCGCGGCGGTTCACGCAGCGCGTGGCCGATGTCCAGGCATCGGCCACGCAAACAGCACACACTGTCGACTCCGCCGCGGAGTCCTGATGGACGGGCTTCGTCCGACCGTGCCCGACCGCACACACAGCCGCCGTTCCCATGCAGAACAGCATCCGGTTTTCTCCTGTGCGGTATCCGGTTTCTCCGGAATGTGAACGAATTGTGAACGAACGGACACCACCGACGCACTCAGCTTGCAAACCCGTTCGGCGCCGTTAGGATGGCTCCCGATTCGGGATCACATGGGTGGTCCAGGCGGGTTCTCCACTGCTGCTGAGAACCAGGAAGACCCCGGCACAGCGTCATCGCTGTCCGTGCCACTGCGACGAAGTCCGGCGGTTGTTTGGTTTCGAACACGGATTTCCGTGGAATCCGGTTCGCTTTGAGTCTGCGGCGCTGTCGGCGCCGTGTTTCCTGAGGGAGAAAGTTTGTCCATGTCACGTCCAACGGTGAGAGTGGGAATCAACGGGTTCGGCCGCATCGGCCGGATCACTCTGCGGGCCATCGTGGCTCGTCAGGCCAGCGAAGACCGGACGGCCGATATCGAAGTGGTGGCCATCAACGATCTGGGTGCCACGAAGGCTCTGCGCAATCTGTTCAAATACGACAGTTCTCAGGGGCGTTTCAGCGGCGACGTGGAAGTCAGCGGCAATGATCTGGTGGTCAACGGCCACACAATCAAAATCTGTTCGGAACGCGATCCTGGCAATCTGCCGTGGGCCGATCTGGGCGTCGACGTGGCTCTGGAATCCACCGGTTTTTTCACCAGCCGGGCAGCCGACGGCAAACCCGGGTTCGATTCTCACCTGAATGCCGGCGCGAAGAAAGTCGTGATTTCCGCCCCGGCCAAAGGCGAAGACCTCACTGTCGTCTGCGGTGTCAACGATGACCAGCTCACCTCGGAACACCGCTGCATCTCCAACGCCAGCTGCACAACGAACAGCCTGGCGCCCATGATTCGTGTGCTGCATGAAAACTTCGGAGGCGTCGAGCACGGCCTCATCACGACATGCCATGCCTACACGAATGATCAGAAGGTGGCCGATCAGCTCCATTCGGACCCGCGTCGTTCCCGCGCTGCGGCCATCAACATCATTCCGACATCCACAGGAGCCGCCCGGGCGGTCGGCAAGGTCTTTCCGGCTGTCGACGGAAAGCTGACCGGTATGGCCCTGCGGGTTCCGGTGGCCACCGGCAGCATCACCGATCTCACATGCATCGTGGGGTCCACGACCACGGCCGAAGACGTCAATGCGGCCGTGCGGGCGGCTGCGGAAGGCGACCTGAAGGGGATTCTGGAATACACCGAAGACCCCATCGTCTCGTCCGACATCATCGGCAACTCGCACAGTTGCATCTTCGATTCCGGGTTCACCACCGTGATGGGCGGGAACATGGTCAAATGCCTCGGATGGTACGACAACGAATACGGCTATTCGTGCCGCACCGTGGAACTCATCGAAAAACTGGCCGCGCTGTAAGCACGGCGGAACCGGAATGCGCATCTGCTTTCCGGCTGATACGTCCCGGCCGGAACCGGATGACGCGTGCAGAGAATTCGGGTCCGGAACGGCTGAAACGTGGAAACGTTTCGGCCGTTCCGGCATTCCCGCAGTGCGGTCGGCAGGCAGCATGCAGTCTGCGAATGGTCGCGCGGTCATCATCGCTGCCGCCGACAACCTCTGCAGATACCTCCCAACCCCCATCCCGGACAACTCAGCAGGCCAGCCGATGCGGTGCGGTGCGGGTCGCGGGAATCGGCTTCGTACGGTTCGCGCCGGCCGGCCGGGCGTGGAATCATGGCTCGATTCTCCGTCGCACCATTCTGCCGGGACACACGCCGCCTGGGCCGTCGACCGGATGAAGTCGACGGAACGACCCGATGAAGATGTCCGGGCAGGGGAACAACCGGACGCATTCGGCGGCCGCTGTCGGCCTCCCAGGAATACGGCGTGCCCGGTTCTCGCACCAGTCTGACACGGCAGTCGGTTCCAGGCAGGCGCCCCGTGTTCGTCTGAATGACCGCACCCGAACGGGCACGTGTCTCGCCGCGCTCTGTGCGTTACGATGCGGCCGACAGACGAAAAGGGGCCTGAACGGGAGACACAGTTATGCCAGTCAGACAGCCGGAAGCCGGAGGCGGCTGGAACGCGATCCGTTATGTGATGCGGCTGGCCGCTCGCACAGGCTGGTGGACCATGTGGAAGGCGCTGCGTTCCCGCAATGCCTGCAAAACGTGTGCACTGGGAATGGGCGGTCAGAACGGAGGCATGGTGAGTGAAACGGGCCGTTTTCCCGAAGTGTGCAAGAAATCCGTTCAGGCAGCCGCGGCCGACATGCAGAAGGGCATTCCCGACGACTTCTGGACCACACATTCGGTCGATCGGCTGCGGGCTCTGTCACCGCGTCAGCTCGAACACAGCGGTCGCCTGGTGCGTCCCCTGATCCGGGAACAGGGATCCCGTTACTTTCGGCCGGTTTCCTGGGACGAAGCGCTGAATCGTGCGGCCGGCCGCATGGCGGCCGCCGGTCCGCAGCGGTCGTTCTTCTATGCCAGCGGGCGGTCCGGCAATGAGGCCGGATTTCTGCTTCAGATTCTGGCACGCCGGTTCGGGACGAACGCCGTGCACAACTGTTCGTATTACTGTCATCAGGCCAGCGGAGCAGGACTGACGAGCTGTCTGGGAACGGGCACCGGGACGATTCGACTGGAAGATCTGGACGACGTCGATCTGTACTTCCTCATTGGAGCGAATCCGGCATCCAATCACCCTCGGCTGATGAAAACCCTGATGGAAATCCGCCGCCGCGGCGGGCGTGTCATCGTCGTCAACCCCGTCCGGGAACCCGGACTGCAGACCTTCCGCGTTCCTTCCGACATCCGCAGTCTGCTGACCGGTTCGTCCATCGCCAGCCGCTGGGTGCGTCCGCATGCCGGAGGCGATCTGGCGATGCTGGCGGGCATGTGCCGGGAACTGCTGGACCGTGGCGCCCAGGACCAGGACTTCATCGATGCACACACGCACGGGTTCCCGGAATTCCGCCGGTCGCTGGAAGAACTGTCCTGGGACGACATCGAACAGTCCAGCGGGCTTTCGCGACGCGAAATCCGGGAACTGACCGACGAATACGTGGCGGCCCGTCACGTCGTGTTCGGCTGGTGCATGGGCGTCACGCATCATCTGCACGGAACCCGCACGGTGCAATTGATGGCTGCCACGGCGCTGCTGCGCGGGATGGTCGGACGCCCCGGTGCCGGCCTGATGCCCATCCGCGGCCACAGCAATGTTCAGGGAATGGGGTCGGTGGGCGTCACTCCGGTTCTGAACGACGCTCTGGCGAAAAAACTCGAACAGGAAATCGGACTGCAGATTCCGAAAACGTCCGGCGGCGACACGATGCAGTGCATGCAGGCCGCTCACCGCGGAGACATGGATTTCGCGCTGTGCCTGGGCGGCAATCTGTACGGCAGCAATCCGCACTCCGCCTGGGCGTCCGATGCTCTGAATGCCATCGGCACCATGGTGTTTCTGTCCACCACGCTGAACACCGGCCACGCGTGGGGACACGGTCGGGAAACCATCATTCTGCCGGTGCTGGCCCGCGACGAAGAACCCCACCCCACGACTCAGGAATCCATGTTCAGCTACGTCCGCTACAGCGAAGGCGGCCCGGCCCGCCATGCCGGACCGCGCAGCGAAGTGGACATTCTGGCCCGTCTGGCACAGAAAGTCTGCGGAACGGACGGACCGGTCGATTTCACATCGCTCAGCCATCCCCAGGCCATTCGTCAGCTCATCGGCCGGGTCGTTCCGGGGTATCAGGACATGGCGACGATCGACGCCACCCGATCCGAATTCCACGTCCGCGGCCGCCACCCGCTGAATGGACGTTTTCCCACAGCAGACGGACGAGCCCGGTTTCATCCCGTAAAGCTGCCTCCGCCGTCCTGCACAGACGATCAGCTCCGGCTGCTGACAGTCCGTTCGGAAGGCCAGTTCAACACGGTCGTCTACGACGAAGAAGATCTGTATCGAGGCCAGGAGCGGCGCGATGTGGTGCTGATGAACGCAGACGACATGGCTGCCAGAAAGCTGGTGCCCGACCAGCCCGTTCGTGTGCGCAGCGCCGTCGGAGAACTCCGCTGGTACCGCGCCCGCGTTTTCGATGTCCGTCCGGGCAACGTGCTCATGTACTGCCCGGAAGCCAGCGTGCTGGTGCCCCACGACGTCGACCCGCTTTCCCGAACACCGGGATTCAAAGGGATTCCCGTGACCGTCACCGCCGAAACCGCCGCGATGCGCTGATCGGTCGCGCCCTTTCCCGCCGCCCACGGACGGCTTTGCGGGCAGCCGATGCGTCACTACACTGTGCGCCCGCTGCTGATCTCGTGCGGCCGCCTGTCGGCTTCAGCGGCCGGACCGGACGATTTGCTGTGTGCGTTCAGATTCTGTGATGATTCAGATGCCGATGACTGCCAGGATTTCCCGAGAAGATCTCAAACCGGGCGAAGTGCTTTGCGAATACTGCACCGGCAGGTGCTGCCGGTACTTCGCTCTGCCGATCGACCGGCCGAAAACGTGGGAAGACTACGACCACATTCGCTGGTACATGATGCACGGTCCGGTGTCCGTTTTCGTGGACGACGGCAGCTGGTACCTGATGATTCATGCGGACTGTCAGCATCTGCTGCCGAATCACTTCTGCGGCGCTTACGAAACGCGGCCGCAGATCTGCCGGGATTACACGACGGACGAATGCGAATTCGACGACGACGCCACCCATGAAAAACTGTTCGAAACCCCCGAACAGATCTGGGAATACGCTCATGCCGTCCTGCCGCCGCGGCCGCGCCGTCGCGAAACCGACCCGGTGGCCCTGCCCGTGCTCTCAGTTTCCTGATGACACGCGCCCCGTTCCTGCGGACGGGCGGCGGATTCCGGATCAGTCCGGCCGGTGATCCGGATCCGGAAGAAATTGATTCAACCGGTTTTTCCGATTGTGTCGATAGGGACAAGGAACGGGCGACGGACGCCCGATCCGTGACGTGCGGTCCAGGGGGGCACCGCACGCCGGTTTCACGGCTGCGTGATCCGCACGCCGGCGATCTGGCCGGAAACGTCCAGGCGTCCCGGCGGCTGCCGTTCCGGCCGGCCCCCTGCTGAACGGGGGCAAGACGTGTCCGATCTGCCGGATTCCACTCAGCAGGAAACGCCGTTTCGCGTGTACGCGGCCGGCCTGCTGGTCACTGCCGCGTTTTATCTGACAGCGCCCGTCATTCCGGGCATCGAGGCGTTCGTCCGCCGCTATTTCTGCAGCCATCCGATCGAAATCGTCTCGACCGTTCTGTTCTTCTGCGGCATGGCCATTCTGCTGCACCGCCTGCTGAAAATGCGACGGGAACGCCGCGCGGCCGACCTGGTCGAACAGGCCGCTCGAAACGACGACTGCCGGTCGGCGGACGGAATGAAGCGGTGGTGCGAAACCCTGCCGGAACGGCTGCGGTCCGGACCGATGGTCGAACGCATTCAGGCCGCTCTGAAATACACGGACCGGTCGTCAGCCGACGGGTTCGAAGCCCATCTGCGCTATCTGGCAGAAATGGCGGCCGAACGGCTTCACCAGAGCTACGCCCTGGTGCGCACCATCACCTGGGCCATCCCGATCCTCGGATTCCTGGGAACCGTGCACGGAATCACCATCGCCATCGCCAACCTCACCCCCGAACAGCTCGACACCTCTCTGCCGGAAGTCGTCGGAGGACTGGAAGCCGCCTTCGACACGACCGCTCTGGCCCTGGCCATGTCCATCGTTCTGGTATTCACCGCATTCCGCACGGAACGCAGCGAACAGAACCTGCTGAACGCCGTCGAACAGTTCGGCATCGATCACATTCTGCCCCGCGTCACCGAATCGGAACACCGCCTCCCGGCCGGGATCCCGGATGCCGAACACTGGCAGCAGCAGTGCCAGGAACTGCAGTCCGCCTGGTCAGAAACCCTGCAGACTCACTTCGCCGCCCTGTCGCAGCATCTGCAGCACGATGTCGATGCGTCGCTGGACACGCACCGGCAGGCCGTTTCCGCCGCGCAGAACGCTCTCGGAAACGTCGTCGAAGACGCAGCACACGCCTGCGCCGAAACCATCGCCGCCGGCATCGATCGCCTGTCGGAACGCATGGAACACTGGGAACAGGCTCTGCTGGTCAGCGCCGCATCGGCAGCCGAACAGACCGAATCTCTGCACGCTCTGGGACGCACGCTCCTGCAGATGGCCGAATCCGAAGACCGCCTCGTTCGCCTCCAGGATCAGCTCACCCGAAATCTCGAAGCCATCCAGGCAGCCGACGCGATGGAACAGGCGGTGTCCAGTCTGTCGGCGGCGGTGAGTCTGCTGGCGGCCCGAACGTCCGGCGGCCGCAGCGCCGCCTGACGGCTCCAACAACTCCACCACAGCACCGTCCGACACACCGCTCCGTTCCGGACAGCGACCGGCAGTTCTCATGGCGAAACATCGCAGCCAAAACGCAGTGTCGCTTTTTCCGTTTCTGGCCGTTCTGGTCTGCACCATGGGAGCCCTCATTCTGCTTCTGCTGGTGACCACCCGCCGCATCCGCCAGAAACAGGAAGCATCGGTCGCCGAGGTCGCTGCCGCCTCCGTCGCCCGGCAGGAAACCGCTTCCGACACACCCGAAACCGTTGCCCCGGACAGCCGGACCGCCGACACCGAACGCGAATGGACCCGGCTGACCGGCCGGCTGCAGGAAGCCCGGCGAGAACTGCAGGGGCTGCAGAAACGGATCGAAACGCTGAAACAGAAACTCGCCCGCGCCCACCGGCAGCGTGCAGAACGGCAGGAACAGATTTCTGCCGCCCGCCAGGAAATCCGGCGATTGAAACAGCAGTCCCGCAATGAAGACCCGGACAGCCTGGCGACTCCGGAAGAACTCCTCGCCCTGCAGCAGGAACACGCCCGGCAGACGAACCGTCTCAGGCGGCTGCAGGACCAGGCCCTTCAGGCCGAACGCGACATTCAGATCCTGAAACAACGCCTGGCCGAGCAGGAACAGCTTGCCCATGAGGCGGAACGCACGGTCGCATCACGTTTGTCCGCTCTGACCCTGCTGAAACAGCAGGCGGAAGCCGGCCGACCGGCCGATCGGAATGCCGACGCGACGGTGGTGCAGTTCACCGGAACCCAGGGCACCGCCCGCACACCCATCGTGGTCGAAATCGATGGTGCCGGATTCCTGCTGCCGGCCACTGATGTCCGCATCCGCCCGGATGATCTGAACGGATTTTCTCCCACTCACAATCCCCTGCTGTCGGCGGTTCTGACCAGTCATCATCACCGAGCCGCCGGCCTGCTCACATCCCGGCCGTACGTGCTGCTGCTGGTCCGCCCCGACGGCATCCTCGGATTCTATGCCGCTCAGCGCATTTTCACCGAATCCCAGGTTCACTTCGGGTACGAATTCCTCACCGAAGAAGAACGCATCGCTCCGCAGACTCCGGCCGAAGGGGAAGCCGAAGCCGTTCGCCTGGCAGTTGCCGAAGCCATGACGCACCGCAGTCGACTGGATGTGCCAGACGGCGACCTGCCGCGACGCATCGCCATCCTGCGCCGGCTGCGGCAGGCCGAAACCGGGAGACCGCCCGTGCCGTCCCGACTGCCACAGCCCCCAGTCCTCGGCTCCGATGACGCCCACCCCCATGCTGAAGACGCCCGGTTACCCGGTGGAAACACCTTCCGACCGTCTGAAAGCGAAGCGCCCGATTCGGAACAGCATCCCGAACACCTCGCGCAGGCCGGTGTTCCGGTGCTCCGCCCTGCTCCGGCTTCGAACGACTCCACCCTTCATTCCCCGGATCGGCCCCGAACCGTTCACCATGCCC
>WFTL01000096.1 GCA_015485495.1 Planctomycetaceae bacterium | reverse complement strand
GCCGTGGGCGTTCGAAGGGCATGCGAATCAGTTTCTGGCCATTCTGTCGATGTCCGGCCTGCCGCCGGATCATGAGTTCGGAACACCGGACGGTCCGATCACAATCGCCGACATGGTGCGGCATGCGCAGAAAACGGTCAATGTGAAGGATGAACCCACCTGGACGCTGTGGGCTCTGAGCCGTTACCTGCCTCCGGATGCGGAATGGCACAACATTCATGGCGAAGCCTGGAGCATCGAACGGCTCGTGGCGATTCAGACGGCCAAACCGCTGAAGGGGACCGCCTGCGGCGGGACGCACGGTCTGTTCGCCATTGCGCACGCCCGCAACGTGTATCTGCGCAGCGGGCAGCCGCTGCGGGGCGTGTGGCTGGATGCGGAATACAAGATCCGCCGTCACATCAACATCGCCCGCGTGCAGCAGAACAGCAATGGCATGCTGTCCAGCCGGTATTTTCGAGGGCGCGATTACAAGACGGATTTCAACAAACGGATGGCCAGTGCCGGTCACCTCCTGGAATTCCTCATGATCGCTTTGCCGCAGGACGAGCTGCACGACACCTGGGTTCGCCGAGCGATTCGGGCTGTGGCCGAAGATCTGCTGCGAAACCGCAAGGCGTTTGTACGCTGTTCACCGCTGTATCATGCGGTCAATGCGCTGAACATCTATCGCGATCGGGTGAAGGTGAATCCGGCGGCCGTGGCGCGGGACGATGATGAACCGCAGCGCCCTTCCCGTGCCACTCGACTGGCCCGCCGCATTCTCGGCCGAAGGATCTCCACGGCCCGCGATGTTTCGGTGCCGCCGATCGGTCCGATTGTTGTCGAATCGGCCGATGATGCGACCGATGACGCCGCGAACGACGGTGCTGCCGCGGATGATGGTGCCGCGGATGACAGGGACGTGTCCGGAAAGATGCCGGCGGATCTGGTGTCTGAAGACGGGGGGTCTGAAGACGGGGCGGTGGCGGCTGCTGAAGGAGACCGGGAGGGCCTGGAGAGCCGACCGACCGGCACGGCGGCCGGCCGGTCCGAAGCGAACGAAACGGCGGCAGTCGAATCGGCGGAAGTGTCGGCGGCTTCTGCGGTCTCCGGGGCTGAGGCCGATTGGGAAAACGGGGTGACTGAATCGGAAACGGGATCGGATGGCGCGGACGGGGAGTCTCCTGGCAGTCTCGAATGCGACCTGATTTCTCATTCGTCGTCCGATGCGGTGAAGTCTGCCGGGGCGGCATCGCCGTCGCTGCGTAAAGAGAGTCCCGGCTGGAGGAAGGCTCGGCGGCGCACCAGTGCGGTGGTTGACGAAGAACCGGCAGTCGCGAAAGAGGAAGACCCGGCGGAGCCGCCGGAAGAGGGCGGCTCGGCAGCGGACTGACAGCCGGGAACGGTCCTGGGGCGTGGCACGGGCCGTTCGGGGATCAGCCGGGATCCGCATCGTTTTCGTCGGCATCGTCCATGGTTCTGTGACGGGCGTAGAATCGCGACAGATCGATTCCGCCCCGCTGTTCCATTTCCACAAGTTTCAGCCGCTGTTCGATGCGCACCAGGCGGGCTTCGACGGCCGGCGGAATCCGGTCGCTCGGTGTTTCTCGCAGCACGGGAACGGTGGGGTAGTTGAGCTGCCGCTGCAGCGCGGCGAAAAAGTGGACCGGGTCGCGTCCGATGCTGGCGCGGGCGATGCGGCCTTCCTGACGGCCGAACAGAGCCGGCAGGTCGTCGGCAGCGGGCGGCGCGGGGGAAGTCTGCCGGGCTGACCGGGACATGCGGCTGTGCCGGTAGTGTTCGGATGCGCGATAAACGAGTTCGGCCAGGTCGCGTGCTCCGAGCTGCAGGCTGAGAAAGCGGAACCAGCGTTTCCAGCGGTCGTCGTAGATGGCATCCTGAGCGATGGCATCCAGACCGCTGTGATATCCCAGTCGATTTCGGGAGATGCATTCGAGCTGATACATGAACAGGCCGGCCGGCGAGACTTCGGCGGCTCGGTAGCGGGCTTCCCGTTCCAGGATCTGCAGGGCCGTTTTCTGTTCGAATCGGGATCGGTCGTCTTCAGCGCGATCGATGACGAATGTCTGAAAGGCCGTGAAGTAGTGGCTCAGCCGTTTCATGGCGGGGGCCAGGCGGCCGCTGTGCATGATTTCTGTCCGCAGGATGTCCACAGCCAGAGGAAGCTGGCAGGTGCTGAGCAGTTCTTCCTGCACCGTCCGGAGGATTTCCTGGGAAGGAATGTTGTCGTCCAGGCGTTCCCGGTAGACGCGGAAAAAGTATTCCTGCTCGATGTATTCCTCACGAGGAAGCTGGCCGGATGCGGTCATCGCAGGTTTCCCGAAACCCCGGGCGGCCGGATGGTCGTTTCAGACCGGGCCGCCGAGCGGAGACGGCGGACGGAGTCACGACAGAAGAGCCATGATTTCATCGGGGCGGAACGGGCGTTCCATGCGGGCGCCGAGCTGACTGACGATACGGGCGGCCGCATGCGACGCCAGGTGACCGGCTTCCTTCCAGGTCATGCCGCTGGTGATTCCATACAGCAGGGCTCCGGCGTACATATCACCGGCGCCGGTCGTGTCCACGGCCGGGACGGGCACGCCTTCGATGGGAATGAGTTCGCCTTCGTGCATCAGCAGCGACCCGTTCGGTCCCAGAGTCAGGGCGACGTTTTCGGCGTGCCGATGGATTTCCTGGGCGCAGTTCACCGGGTCGTCGCAGCCGGTGAGGCTGCGGGCTTCCTGTTCGTTGCAGAACAGCAGGTCCACGGGGCCTTCGATCAGTTCCATCATTTCGTCCCGCAGCATGTTCACCAGAAACGGGTCGGACACGGTCAGCGCGACTTTCACGTCGTGCTGCTTCGCCAGTTCGATGGCTCGATAAGCAGCATCCTTCGGCGTGCCGCCGGTCAGCAGGTACCCTTCCACGTAAACGTATTTCGACCGGGACACGGCCTGTTCGTCGATGTCATCGGGGGCGAGTGTTGCGGACACCGCCAGATTGGTCAGCATGGTTCTTTGAGCGTCTTCCGTGATGAGCACTGCGCAGGTTCCGGTCTGTCCCGTGACGGCCGGAGGAACTTCGATGGTGATTCCCTGCTCCCGCATGTCGTGCAGGAAGAAGGCGCCGTTTTCGTCCGAAGCCACCTTGCCCGTGTAAGCGGCGGTGCCTCCCAGAGCCGCCAGGCCCATGATCGTATTGGCCGCTGAACCGCCGGCGCAGCGGTGACGGGGGATTCCGTCGAGCGATTTCAGAAGGGCCGCCTGTTCGGCATCGTCGACGAGCGTCATGATGCCTTTGTCGTAGCCGGTCTGCCGAAGCTGTTCTTCAGAGATTCTGACCTGAATGTCGACCAGGGCGTTGCCAATACCAAAGACATCGAACGTCATTTCGGATTCTCTGCTGACGAAGGAAGGAGCCGGGGGTGTGTCCGCGGACGGACAGGGAAACAGGATGTGGTCCCGGCCGCGGCTGCTGCTGCTGCAGAGAATAGCGTATCACCGGACCGGTCCCCAGCGGTTCTGCGGGGGACGCGTTGAATTTCGGGCAGCCTGCATTACGATTCAGCGCGGAACACGCGGGCACAGCAGCGAATGTGTTTCCGGCGGCCGAATCTCGTTCTTTCACATCCTGTTCTTTCAGGGAACTTCATCTGATGACCATCGATCATGCGGCGCGTGCGACCGGTTTTCTTCCTGATCTGGAAGCCGGTGATCCTGCGAGCCGTCCTTCGGGAACGACGCCCGGCTGTTTTTCCAGGGCACCGCGGATCGCTCCGGGGCGAGCGGGAGCATGGACGTATTCGTCGCCCGATACGCCTGGAATGCCGGCGCCGTCCGACCACACGGCCTGGGATTTCATGCCGCCGGACTGGACGCTGCGTCCTGAATACGAAAACGACTACGAACGTGCGGAAGCCTGGGAACCGCCGGACGGTTTCGTTCCGGTGACGCAGCTCGAACACGCCCGCTGCGGCATCATCACTCCGCAGATGCAGCGCGTTGCCGAACGGGAACCGCATCTGACTGCAGAACAGGTGCGCGACGAAGTGGCTGCCGGCCGGATGGTGATTCCCGCCAACATCCGGCACCTGATGTTTTCGCTGGATCCCATGGCGATCGGTCGGGCATCGCGCACCAAGGTGAACGCGAATCTGGGAGCTTCTCCGGTGTCTTCGGACATCGAGGAAGAAGTGGAAAAGATGCGCTGGGCCCTGCGCTGGGGGGCCGACACGGTGATGGATCTGTCGACCGGAGGCGACCTGGATGCCTGCCGGGAAGCCATCATTCAGAACAGTACCGTTCCGGTAGGCACGGTACCCATCTATTCCATGATCATCGGGCGCAGAATCGAAGACCTCAGCCGGGACATCATTCTGGAAACACTGCGGCACCAGGCCCGTCAGGGGGTGGACTATTTCACGATTCACGCCGGAATTCTGAAGGAACATCTGCCCCTGGTCCGCGATCGGCTGATCGGCGTGGTCAGCCGCGGCGGTTCTCTGCTGGCCAAATGGATGATTCATCATGATGCGCAGAACCCCATGTACACGCTGTGGGAAGATCTGTGCGATGTGATGCGGGAGTACGATGTCACCTTCAGCATCGGCGACGGACTGCGTCCCGGCGGTCTGGCGGATGCCACCGATGCGGCGCAGCTGGCCGAACTGTCGGCGCTGGGAGAACTGACGGAGCGTGCCTGGCGGAAAGGCGTTCAGGTGATGATCGAAGGCCCCGGCCACATTCCGCTCGACCAGATCGAATTCAACATGAAACTGGAACGCCGCCTTTGTCACGGAGCGCCGTTTTATGTTCTCGGCCCGCTGGTCACGGACATGTTTCCCGGTTACGACCACATCACAAGCTGCATCGGCGCCACGAATGCCGCGTGGCACGGAGCCAGCATGCTGTGCTATGTGACTCCCAAGGAACATCTGGGACTTCCCAAACGGGACGATGTCAAACAGGGGTGCGTGGCCTACCGCATCGCCGCGCACGCGGCCGACGTGGCTCTGGGCATTCCCGGCAGCCGGGACCGGGATGACGAACTGACGCGGGCCCGCGCCGCTTTGAACTGGGAAAAGCATTTCGAACTCAGTTTCGATCCGGACACCGCCCGCGCCTACCACGACGAAGACCTGGACGTGGACACGGACTTCTGTGCGATGTGCGGGCACGACTGGTGCAGCGTTCGGATCAGCCGGGAGATCGTGCAGTTCGCCAGCGGCAAGGACGAACAGTATCAGTGGGACCAGGCGAAGGTGTCCGCCGCGCTGACGCCCGAACAGCAGGACATCCTGAAGAAACGGGGCGTTCTGTCTCCGGAAGAAATCCATCGTCTGGCCAGCAAGACGCGGCGGAGCGTGGGGGCCGAAGGAGGAAAAGCCGCCTGCCACAGTGATCTGGCCGATTCGCAGACGGCTCAGCAGATCCAGCTCGTCCGGCTCGAAGGGGCTTCTTCCTGACAGCCAGGCCGCACGGGCTGAGGGTGTCCGGGGGCCGGAGTGTCCGTGTCCGGGCCTGGTGCGGGGGAGCCCGGGGCGGCCGGCTGCGGAGCGGGAAACCGGCGGACGGTTTCGGCGGAATCTGCCGGACTGCGAAGCCGACGGGCGGAGCGTGCCTGCGGCCCGGAAACTGCGGTTCGCGCCGGGTGTGAAGAGGCGATAAGGTTCCACCTGCCGAAAAATGCCGGGTGTGAGTGTTCGCAGGTGAGGCTGACGGATGAGTCGGCGGCTGAACGGAATCTGTTGTGCGGGGCTGCTGAGTGCTGTGGTCGTCTGCAGCGGCTGTGCGCTGACGTCGTCGGGTCCGCTGGAAGCCAGCCTGCGGCAGCAGGAAGCGCGTCTGCGGGAACTGGAACGCGAACTGACGGTCGCTCGCCGTCAGCTGCGTGAACAGGAACAGGAACTGCAGGCCCTGCGCACATCTCAGGACGATTCGCCGTTTCATGTGACGTCGTCGGGCCGTCCGCTGGAGGCGGCCGTGGCGTGGGGGGCCGTTCATGCACTGCGGATTCATTCGCTGGTCAGCGGGGTGATTCGCGGAGAGGGGCGGGAACGGGTTGTCAGTGCCATCGTGCAGCCGGTGGACATCGACGGGGAGCCGCTGAAGGTCGCCGGGGACCTGACGCTTCAGGTGCAGCTTCCGGGAGAAGACGGCATCATCGCCGAAACCACGCTCAGCGCTCTGGAAAGCCGGGCGGCGTGGAGCAGCGGAATCGTGGCCCGTGGTTTTCAGGTGGAACTGCCGCTGCCGGCCGAAACGGTCGATGAGCTGGCGCCCGGCGATCAGGTGCTGCTCACCGCCACATTTCGGCTGAGTCCGCAGAGAGAGTTTCAGGCCACAGCGCTGCTGCGGGTGCCCGAGGAACCGGAATCCTTCTGACGGACTGGACGAGTACGGGCTGTAGTCGGAGGCAGCGCCGGGCTGTTCAGGCCAGTTTCTTTTCGGCGACGGTGCCGTCGGGCGTGGTTTTCACGTCGTAGCCGGCCGCTTCCAGTTCTGCGCGAATGGCATCGGACCGCGTCCAGTCTTTCTGAGCGCGGGCCTGGTCGATGGCCGCGCACAGAGACACGACATCCGGCTCATCCGCAGCAGCGTTCTGACCGGCGGTGTCGTTTTCGGCCAGCGGAGCGACTGCCAGAACCGAATTGATGCGGTCCAGGACCGCCAGAGATTCCGCGGGCTGCGGGTGGTCTCCTGATGCCCAGGGCATGACGCATCCGATCGCTCCGGCGATGTTCAGATCGTCCGCCAGTGCCTTCCCGAAAGCTTCCAGAACCGGGTGGTCCGGACCGACGTCGGCCGGCTGACCGGCGGCGTCTTCCAGGCGGGTTCTCAGTTCCTGCAGACGCTTCACGATGCCGGCGGAATCCTGCAGGCCCTTTTTCGTGAAATTCATATTCGAGCGGTAGTGCGATTTGATCAGCTCCAGTCTCAGCACAGCCGGATGCACGGGACGTCCGGTCGCCCGGCCTTCCAGCACGTCGCGGACCGTCCAGAAGTTGCCTCGGCGCTTGGACATTTTTTCCCCTTCCACCATGAGGAAACGGGCGTGCATCCAGAAACGGGCGAACGCGTCGGCTCCCGTGGCTCCCCGGGACTGCGCGATTTCGCATTCGTGGTGGGGGAAAATGAGATCTTCGCCGCCGGTGTGGATATCGATGACATCGCGGCCCAGGCGTTTGCGGGCCATGCAGGAACATTCGATGTGCCATCCCGGATAGCCGGTTCCCCAGGGGGAGTCCCACTTCATGATGTGGGACGGATCGGCCTTCCACAGCATGAAGTCGGCCGGGTGGCGTTTGTTCGCCTGGTCCTGGTCGCTCACCCGCCCGCCGGCTCCGGCCTGAAGCTGGTCGAGCGTGTTGCCGCTGAGCTGACCGTAGTCGGCGAAGCTTTCCACACTGTAGTACACGACCCCGTCCGGGCCGACGTAGGCGTGGCCGTTGTCGATGAGCTGACCGATCATGTCCTGCATGGCATCGATGTTCTGCGTGGCATGCAGGATGTTGTCTTCGTATTCGAAGGCGACTTTCAGGCCCAGCCGGCGGGCGTCTTCGAGAAACGCGTCCGTGTAGTACTGAGCGATCTGGTAGGGGTCGTCGGGGTTTTCCACGGCGCCTTCGGGAACTTTTCCCGATTTCTTGTCTTCCCGAATGCGTCGGGATGCGGCGGCCATCTTGTCTTCGCCGGCTCCGTCTGCCAGCGCATCGTCGGTCATGTGCCCCACATCGGTGATGTTCATCACGTGGTGCACAGGGTATCCGAAGTATTCCAGCGTGCGGCGCACCAGGTCGGCGAACAGGAAGGAACGGAAGTTTCCGATGTGAGCGAAGTCGTAGACCGTGGGACCGCAGCTGTACATCCGCACGCAGTCGCTGTCGATCGGTTCGAACGGTTCCACGCGATTGGTCAGAGTGTTGTAGAAACGGATGTCCATCAACAGATCTCAAACAGAACAGGAAGACAGGGAAACAGGCAGGGAGGGAGGCCGGCGAAATGTTTCGGCCACGGCGGCCACGGCGGCCGCAGCGGCCGCTGCGGGCGGCAGTTTAGTCGATCGGCGGCCGCGGCGGCAGGCCAGCTCCGATCCGGCTGGACGGGCCGGAAACAGGCGCTGTCGTGCGGGGTGTTCGGATGCCGGACCGTCGCCGGAACGGATGTCGCCGTCCGGGCGTTCGTGTCCGTCTGACGGCCGATGCGCGTCGGCATCCGGTCTGCCCGGGAACGGAACCGTCAGTAGCCGATGCTGCGGGAAACACGCTGCACGCCGATCACCCGGGCGCGCGGACGTTTCAGGTCGATCAGGACCGGCTGGATCGTCTGCGCGGTGCCGATGTTGCCGGCAGCGTCTCGGGCCAGGAGACGAAAATGGATGCTGTGGGGCGACCCTGGCTGAACGGGCCAGTCGAATCCTCCTGGATCCGTCTGCCAGTCGAACACGGGATTCCAGGGACCGGCGGCCGCACTGGACCATTCCAGACGCACCATCGTTGCGTGCACATCCTGAACCGTCCACTGCAGGCGGACCAGAGCGCTGCCGCGGGCGAGGATCTGCGGTTCGGCCAGCTGCACGGCCGGAGCCGTCTGGTCGACCGTCACCACGATTTCCGGCGGATCACCGGGCTGGGGCGGCGGATCGACAAAGCCCACTCCATTGCGCACTCGAATGGCAAACCCGAAGGTGCCTTCTCCCTGGACATCGACCGGCATGGGACTGCGGACATCCGTGTCGTTGCCGTAACGGAACCACTGGGCGCCGCCATCTTCTGTGATGAACAGTTCCACACTGCTGATTCCCGACGGGCCGACATCTTCGATGGTGTAGTCGAGCTGGAAGGCGGATGACGGCACGAGCTGCGCGGCTGCCGGTCCCGGTGTCGGGGCCGGAACGGAGTGTGCTGTGGGAGCAGCCGGCGCGGATGTTCCGGACCAGGAAATCCCCGGGGCCGCTGTTCCGGCAGGAAACGGACCGCCGGGAACCGCACCGGACACGGACGGCGCTGCTGGCGGAGTGCCGGCCGGAATGTGCACACGATCGGCCGGGGCGGCCGGCTGCGGTGGAGAAGCCGCGGGAAAGGCGGTCCCGTTCAGTGGTGTGGATCCCCGGGTTCCCGCAGGGGCGAATGAGGGTGTTCCTGCGGGGACGAACGGGGTCTGACCGACGGGAGCCGCTACGGTCGGGACACGCATCGACGGATCACCGACCGGTTCAGCGGGCGCGGCGGTTGTCCGGACGGTCGATGACCCGAGGACGATTTCCCTGCGGACATGGCCAACATTGCCGGCCGCGTCGGCAAGTTGTCCTCGGACGACGACCGAACTTCCCGGCCGCGATGAAATGACGGCCTGACCGGCCGTGTCCTGTCGGGTTTCAATGGGTCTCCAGCGCCCGTCGATCCCGTCGGCGTATTCCAGACGCAGCGAGCCGGGTTCGAATTGTTCCGGGCAGTTCCATTGGACCTGGACGGTTCCCTGGCCGGCATCGATGAGATCCAGATTGAGAACCGGCGCGCGGGTGTCCACCAGGACCTGCAGTTCCGGGGTGAGCGGTCCGTCATCCGGAACCGGGACACCGGATCGGTCGGTCATGCGGATGGCGAAACTCCACAGCCCGTCCGACGGCGCGGTGAATTCGAAACGCCCGGCGGAAATCGGCACCCGCTTGAACTGTTCCATGGGGCCGCCGTCTTTCGATGCGAACAGGACGGCATAGCCGGAAAGCGGGCTTCCGTCCGCTCCGTCCACGGAGAACGGAATGCTGAAGCTGGGTGAACGGGTCACCAGCGGTTCATCGGCCGACACGCGTCCCGGCGCTGCCGACAGGCAGACTGCCGAGATCATCAGACAGATTCCGTCACGCAGATTCATGGTGGCGTTCCTTCGAACGAGGCCCTCCCGCGCGGAAGTCGCGAGGCGGGCGCATGGAATGGCCGAGAGAAGCAGCCCGACAGAATCCGTATCGGAGGAGCAAAATCGACGACTTGATCCGAATCTTCGGCTTGTAGCAGCCGGGCCGGTTATATGACGAAGACCTTGCCCAGCTTTCCGCGTCGATCGATGCGGCGGACGGATATCAGCAGATTCTGCCGAAAGCCGCGTGTCGGGGCGGATGGCTGGTCCTGCCTGGCCGGCCGACAAAAACCGGATCCGGACAATCGCATCGACCTGCGGGATCGCCAATAATTCTCCCTGCGACTGTCCTGCCGCGTTTCCTGCCTCCGGTCCCGCTTCCTTCCGGGGACTTTGGACTGTTCTGATGTTTGTACCGACCTGCCGCCACTGTCTGTTTCTGTCTCTGGTCCTGAATGCCCTGGCCATGGCTGCTGCCGCTTCTGATGCGGCGGGTCAGTCGTCGCTGCTATCGGACTGGACGGTCGTCCAGGTTCCCGACGTCTGGAGAAAAGTTCCCACCGGCAGACTGGCTCCGATAGACGGATATTCGTGGTACCGCACGGCCGTGCGGGTTCCGGATGCCTGGTCGGGCCATGATCTGATTCTGGCCGTGGAAGCTCTCGACGATGTCCGCAGTGCCTGGGTGAACGGCAGTGTGGTGGGCGTGAACGGCACGTTTCCTCCGCATTTTCGCAGCGGACTGGGCCAGCGGGGACGATTCCCCGTGCCGGCCGAACTGATCCGGCCGGGAACGGTCCAGTGCATCGCCATCCGGGTGTATCAGAGTGATCCCAGGCTCAACTTCAACGTGGCTCCTCCCGTGCTGCTGGATCCGCAGAGGATGGAGGCGATACGGATGAACGGGCCGTGGCTGTACCGCCCCGGTGACGACGTGCAGTGGTCCTGTCCGGAATCGTCTCCGGTACCGGATGGCCTGATCTTTTCGAAAGTCGATGCGGTCGACGATGTTGAGGAATACGTGGCCTGGCGGGAAGGCGACCGTCCGCCTTTGTCTCCCCGGGAAGCGGCGGCCGCGTTTCGTGTTCCGGAGGATCTGAAGATCGATCTGGTTTTGAGCGAACCGCAGGTGACGCAGCCGCTGTTCATGACGTGGGACGATTCGGGACGTCTGTGGGTCATGGAATACCGGCAGTATCCCGACCCGGCCGGACTGACGGTCGTCAGTCGGGACATCTATCTGCGAACCGTGTACGACAAAGTTCCCGAACCGCCGCCTCGGGGGGTGCCCGGCCGTGACCGGATCAGTGTTCATGAAGACACCGACGGCGATGGTGTGCCCGATCATCACTGGGTGTTTGCCGACGGGCTGAACATCGCGACGTCGCTGGCCATCGGCCGCGGCGGCGTGTTCGTGACCAATCCGCCTTATCTGCTGTTCTATCCGGATGAAGACGCCGACGGTCACCCGGACGGCGATCCGGAAGTGCTCCTGGAAGGATTCGGACTGCAGGACACGCATTCGGTCATCAACAGTCTGACGTTCGGTCCGGACGGCTGGCTGTACGGCTGTCAGGGAAGCACCGTGACCGCTCAGGTGCGACGACCGGGGTCCGGTGATCCTCCTGTATCGACGGTGGGGCAGCAGATCTGGCGCTACCACCCTCAGCAGAAGCGGTTCGAAGTGTTCGCGGAAGGCGGCGGCAATGCGTTCGGCCTGGAAATCGACGCGTTCGGCCGGATCTTTTCCGGACACAACGGCGGGAACACCCGAGGGTTCCACTATGTTCAGGGCGGCTATTACCGGAAGGGCTTTGCCAAGCACGGGGAACTGTCCAATCCGTTCGCCTTCGGGTTTTTCGAAGCGATGCTCCATCACGATGTCCCCCGGTTCACTCACGACTTCATCATCTATCAGGCCGATCGGCTTCCGGAACGTTATCGCGGTCGGCTGCTGGGAGTCGAACCGCTGCAGGGGCAGGTTGTCCTGTGCGACGTGGAACCGTATCAGTCGTCGCTGCGGACACGCGACGTGGAACGCATCGTGCAGACGGATGATCCCTGGTTCCGTCCTGTGAATATCGCCGTGGGACCGGATGGTCATGTTTATGTGGCCGACATGTATGAACAGCGGATCGACCACAGCAGTCACTATGCCGGACGGGTCGATCGCAGCAACGGACGCATCTGGAAGCTGTCGCCGCGGGCGGAGTCCCGTCCGGCTGAACCTTTCGACGGACCGCTCCTGAACATGCTCACCAGCACCAGCCGGTGGCACCGGATGACGGCCGTGCGGCTCCTGGGCGATCATCCGGACGCCTCGCTGATTCCGGATCTGATGCGGCAGATTCGGAACACGCGTGGTGAGGCCGCCGTGGCGACTCTGTGGGGACTGCATGCCGTCGGCGGACTCACCCGGGACCGGGCGACCGAATGTCTGCAGCACGAAACGCCGTTCGTCCGCGTCTGGACGATTCGCCTGATGACGGACGGCGGTCAGGTGAATGCTGAGTGGCTGCCGCATCTGATTCGTTCGGCGCAGTCGGATCCGTCGATTCACGTGCGGAAACAGCTGGCCGCGTCTGCACGGCGGCTGCCCGCCGAATGGGGAATCCCGCTGATTCGGGCTTTGCTGAGTCACGATGAGGATGCTCAGGACATCCACCAGCCGCTCATGCTGTGGTGGGCCATGGAAGCGCATGTCGGTTCGGAATCGGGCCGGCAGCAGATCGTATCCCGGCTGCTGCCGGATGAACGGATCTGGCGACATGCCCTGATGCGCGATCATCTGGCCGAACGCCTCATGAAACGTCTCATTCTTTCCGGATCGGCCGACGACATGCGTGCGGCGGCCGTGCTGCTGAAGCAGTGTCCGGATGCGGAACTGACCGGACGCCTGCTGGCGGCGCTGGAAGCATCGCTGGTCGGGATTCCTTTGGCGACGATTCCTTCGGAACTGCCGGAAGCGATCGAGACAGCCGGCGGTGGATCCGTGGCTCTGCAGTTGCGTCAGCGCCGGCCGCAGGCCATCCGCACGGCTCTGCAGGTGGTGGCCGATCCGTCGGCCGATCCGGTTCAGCGGCGTCAGTTCGCCGAAATTTTTGGCGATTTGCGGCTGGAAGAAAGCGTGTCCGTTCTGCTGAAGACGGTGAACGGCCAGACGCCTGTTCCGGTGCTGGAATCGGTGCTGGGGGCGCTGAGTGCGTTTTCTGATCCGGTCATCGGCCGCACGGTGGCGGCACAGATCAGCGATCTGCCGGAATCCGTCCGTCCGGCCGCGGCGTCGCTGCTGGCTTCGCGGCCCGCCTGGTCGGAAGCGGTGCTTCAGGCGGTCATCGACGGCCAGGTGCCTGCGGAGCTGCTGCCGGATGCCGTGCTGCGGCGCATGCTGCTGCACGATTCGGCCTTTATTCGGCAGACGATTGCCCGGCAGTGGGGAGCAGTACGCGGGTCCACCACGGAAGATATGCAGGCGGAGATGCGCCGGGTGCGGTCGGTGCTGAAGTCGGGAGCCGGCAACCCGCGTCAGGGAAAACGTCACTACATGAAGCACTGCGGCCGCTGTCACCGGCTGTTCGGAGAAGGCGGGCAGATCGGACCGGATCTCACGCCCTTTCAGAGGAGCGATCTGGACCGTCTTCTGCAGAACATCATCAATCCGGACCTGGAAATCCGGGAAGGGTTCGACAACTATCTGGTGGTGACTGCCGACGGACGTGTGGCCAGCGGGTTTCTGGCCGCTCAGGACGAACGCCTGATCGTCCTTCGGTCGCCGGAAGGCATCAGTCAGACATTTTTTCGAGAGGAACTGGATGAGATGACGGTGGTTCCGGAAAGCGTGATGCCGAAGGGCCTGCTTCGGGCTTTGCCGGATCAGGAGATTCGGGACCTGTTCGCGTATCTGCGGTCGTCGCAGCCGGTCAACTACTGACAGATTCCCGTCCGCTGCTGAGTGCCCCCTGCGACGGGCACTCAGCCGATTCGATCAGAAGCACAGCGAATGACAGACGATTCTTCTCATGCCGGTCCGCCGCCACCGAATGGCCCGCATCCGGTCCGGTCGCCTCACGTGGGGGCTCTGGTGCCCGCTCATGTGGCCCGCGGCGTTTTCAGTACGGGCGTGGCGGTTCTGGCGGGCAGTCATGAATTTCTGGTCGATTTTCTGCTGCAGATGCAGCATCCGCAGCAGGTGGTGGCCCGCGTGATTCTGCCGCCGCCGGTGGTGGGTCAGTTCCTTCAGGCTTTGCGAGAAAACATCGGACGTTATGAACAGCGGTTCGGTGCCATCGTGCCGGCGGCAGCTTATGAACATCGAATGGAAGCGGGAGGCGGACCCGCCGGGGCCGCCCTGGCGCCGCAGGCCGGTGAAGACGGCGCGGACGGCGCGTCGATGCCGGCCGAACAGGCGGAGGAACTGTATGATCAGCTCAGACTGCCCGACGATGTCATGGGCGGCCGTTATGCGAATGCCGTGATGATCGGCCATTCGCCCAGTGAATTTTCTTTCGATTTCATTGTGACATTCTATCCGCGGCCGGTGGTCGTGCAGCGGGTGTTCCTGTCGGCTCCCAACGTGCCGCGGTTCATGCTGTCTTTGCAGCAGTCGTTCGATGAATTCCGTCGCCGCATGACGCAGCAGGAGCCGCCGGATGTCCCCCCGGCTTCGTCGCCGGAAGATCCGTGACATGTCTCCCCGGGAGAGTCGGCAGAAGACCTGGAAAGCGGCCGGAGAATCGATCAGTCCGGCCGGTCTTTGGTCAGCGCCACAGCCATTTCCGCCGACATGTCCCGCAGCACCCGCGGCATGACGATGAGTTCTTCGATGACGGTCCGGTGCGGCAGCGTGGCCGCCAGATGGATGCAGCGGGCCACGTCTTCCGGCTGCATCATGGTCTGCCGGGCGGCCGCATCCGGGACGGAAGGCCGGCCTTCCAGGATCGGGGTGTCGACTTCGCCCGGCACAATCACCGTGGCCCGAATGCCCTGATTCCGCAGTTCGCTGTTGAGGCCATGAGAAAACGCGCGGACAGCCGCTTTGGCCGCCGAATAGGGGGAACCGCCGAGAATGCCGGGTTTCAGAGCCGACATCGAGGAGGTCGTGATGACCGTTCCGTCGCCGCGTTCCAGCATGTTCGGCAGGCAGGCCTGCGTCAGCCGGTAGACGCCTTCCATGTTGACGCGAAACACGGCGTCCCATTCGTCCGGCTGGACGAATCGCACCGACCGCACCTTCGATGAAAAGCCCGCGTTATTGACCAGCACATCGACGCGTCCGGTCTGTTCGATGGCGAAGGCCGCCACGCCGGCTGCCTGGTCGCCGATCGTCAGATCCGCACAGTGAACGATTGCGTGTCCGCCGGAAGCTGCGATGCGATCGGCCACCTGCTGCAGCGGATCCCGGCGGCGTCCGACGAGAATGACACGGGCCCCTTCCTGAGCCAGCAGTTCGGCCGTTTTTTCGCCGATTCCACTGCCGGCTCCGGTGACGACAGCCGTTTTGTTCTGAAGCACGGCCACGCGTGGTCTCCTGTTATTTTTTCCGGATGACTGGGTGAAGCGGGACAAAGTCCTGCGCGCCGGAGTGCCGGCCGGCCGGCAGCCTTGATCCGGCCCGCCCAGGACTGTAGCGGCCCGGTCCGGGTGTGGCCGACCGCGGCCCGCCGGAAATCTGAAAACCGATTCGAAATGGATGTGAGAACATGACAGACGGCGGCATCCGGGCCGGAGACCGTCCGCTGTATGCATCCGGGCAGGACGGTCAGCGGCCGGTGAGTGTCCGTCGCGGGCGTCCCCTTTTCCGGAATCGCGAATCGCGGCACCCTGACATGGGCACAGGCCGGCAGCAGATGCTACGATAATCGGCTCAGCCGGTCCGGACGAATCGGGCCGGCACCGGCAGAACAACGCAGCCGACGTTTTCCGATGGAATGCGTTCTGCGCACCTCTCCGGACACGCTGGACACACAGAAGACAACGACTCATGACGACTGCAGGTGACCAACCGGATCCCTCCGATTTCCCGCCAGAAAATGTCATCCGAAATCTGCTGGGCCTCAATGGCGATACGGAACCGCCTCAGCCGGCCGGCGAGGTGCTGTTCGATGAATACGAAAACGGCGGCGGTATCGACGAATTGCTGGGGCTTTCGGACGATGACAGCCGGCCGACTGCCGATGCGGACCGGGGGCAGGGTGAATCAGACGATGAGGACGAGGACCTGATTGTTTTCGATGACGACGACTTCGACGCGGATGTGTCTGACGACCAGGAAGAACGAACCGCAGCAGTGGCCGCTGAAGCGGATGTCGAGGATGAAGCGGGGGATGACGATCTGGTCGATGATGAGGACGATCTGGACGACGAAGACCTGATTTTCAGCGAAGACGAAGACGACGAGGAAGCAGAAGAAGAGTTTCTTCCTGACGAGCCGGAACCGGCCGTGGCGGCTGCGGTGGAACCGTCGAAACGAGCGACGGCAAAACGTTCCGTGGATGACGACGACGACGTTTACTGGGACGAACTGGATCGCTGGGTCTGGGACGACGAACCGCCGGCAAAGGATTCTCCGCCGAGTGCGGCGGCAGACGATGAGCCGGATGAAGAATCGGACCGGCCGACGGACGCGGCGGCGGAATCCGACGACGATCGGGAAGAGCGGCCGCGACGGCGAAGCCGCGGACGGGGGCGGCGCGGCCGGCGGGGCCGCGGACGGTCTCGACGGTCGGAAAGCCCGGTCCGCTCGGAAGCCGCTGAAGAGGCCGCTGCGGACGACGAGGACGATGACGATGTCGACGAAATCGTCTTCGAAGAAGATGCGGAAGATTTCGTCAGTGTGTCTCCCACCCGTTCCCGTCATGAGCGCGGTCGCCGGACGTCCGACGAAGACGGCGACACGGAGGCTCGGACAGAAGAAGGCGATGCGGATGAGGACGAACGGGACCGGCCCCGTCGCCGCCGCCGCGGCAGTCGCCGCGGCCGATCCCGACGATCGTCCCGCCGCCCGGCTGCGGAGGGCACCTGGAGTGAGGACGAGGAAGGCGGGACGGACGACGATGCCGACGAAAGCATCGACTTCGAGGAGGACGTGGAGCAGCAGGACGAACCGCGGTCGCGCCGGCGCCGTCCCCGTTCCCGCCGCCCGGCGAAGTCGCGTGAGCGTTCGGAAGACGCGGCAGCCGATGATCGTCCCGACCGTTCGGGCGGCAGGCGGTACGAAGTGGCAGAAGAATTCCAGGATGTTCCGACCTGGGAAGACGCCATCGCCGGTCTGTCTCTGAGGTCGCCGGGTGCCGACCATGCGGAGCGTCGCGGACAGCGCCGCCGCGGACAGCGCCGACGACGATCCTGAAGCGGCCGGAGTCGGCGGAGTTCTGCCGGACCGCCGGTTTCCCCGCTCGGCTGGTTCCCGGTTCCGTGACCGGCTGGCCGAGACTTCGTCTGTGGAGTCAGTCGGGCGCGGTGTCCGTGTCCCAGGCGCGGATCACGGCACTGTTGTCCAGGTCTCCGCAGCCGTGCTGTTCCGCGATTTCCAGCAGGGTTTCGTGGACGGCGGACAGCGGCAGAGATGTCCCGTGATGCTGCGCGTTTTTCAGAATCAGCCGGACATCTTTCAGGTGCTGACGAAGCCGCGCCTGAGGTGTGAAGTGGCGTTCGATCATGCGCGGTCCCTTGTCGTCCATGACCCGCGACCAGGCGGCTCCGGACCGCAGAACGTTCAGCACGGTCGTCAGATCCAGGCCCGCCCGATCTGCCAGATGGAGACCTTCGGCGAGGGCGGCCCGGTTGAGTCCCAGGACGAGATTGGCGACGAGTTTCATCTGCTGTCCGGCACCGCAGCCGCCCAGATGAAAGACCGTGCGGCTCAGAGCATTCAGAATATCGCGGACTCCCCGCAGGACAGCGGTGTCCGCTCCGACCAGCAGCACCGCATCGCCCTGTTTCATGGCATCGCTGGATCCCAGCACGGCGGCATCCAGGAACAGAACCTTGTGCTGTTCCAGTTTTTCTGCCAGAGATGCCGTCTGGTGCGGATCGCCGGTGGTGGTGTCGATGATGGTGGTTCCGGGAACCAGGCGGGACTGCATCTGAGCCAGAACCTCGGCTGTCGTATCCGACGTGGGCAGACTCAGCACCACACGGTCGCAGACGACCGGAATGTCCGTGACGGAGGCCGCCGCGGTGCCGCCCAGGGCGGTGAACTGCGCCGTGGCTTCTGCCGACAGGTCGAAGCCGAGAACGGAGAACCCCGCCTGCAGCAGACGTTCGGCGATGGCCCGGCCCAGAAGTCCCAGGCCGATCAGGCCGACGGGGGATGGAATCGGTTCGGGAGACATTCAGGTTTCTCGGGGCTGATCGAGTTCTTCCAGGGATTCGGCCGTTCGCGGGACGAACAGAATCACGATCATCCCGGCTGCGTAGATCCAGCTTGTCACGGAACCGATGCGGGCGTAATCGCTGTTCATGGCCGCCACGAATCCTGAAATCGAAAGCACCACAGCGGCCGAAACGATGCGCCCCGTATTGAACGACACGCCGCTGCCGGTGGTACGCACACGTGTGGGGAACAGTTCGGGCAGAAACAGGGGCAGCCAGCCGAAGTAGACCGTGGCCACCAGTCCCAGAACGAACACGGGAATCAGAAACAGCAGGCCGTCGCGGGGGGTCAGCCAGGCGAAAACGGCCTGGGCCAGAAGGAGGGACAGCAGGCTGACCAGGAAGTAGGTGGTGCGCCGCCCCAGCAGCGTGGCCAGCCAGCCGCCGGCCAGACTGCCGATGACCGCGCCCACGGCCCACCAGGTCTGCGTGTCTGCTTTCAGCGACGCCTGTCCGATTTCCGCACCGACCTGACCGGCCCAGGGAAGGATCCACTTCTGCGATCCCCAGGCGCCCAGCAGCGGGACGGTTCCCAGAGCGATTCCCGACAGCGTGGCTTTCAGCAGAGGCGGACGGAGGACTTCGGCCAGAGGCGCACCGGGTGCCGGGGCGCCGTGCCGATCGGCCAGCCAGCGGGGCGATTCCGGAACCCGCAGCAGCACGCCGATTCCCAGGACGACCGGCAGGGTTCCCAGCACCATGAGCCAGCGCCAGGAATCGGGAGTCAGTTCCCAGTCGGGCGAGATGGAACCGATCTGCCGCACCACGATTCCCAGCAGGGCGATTCCGACATTGGCCGATGTGCCGATCAGTCCGGCCAGCGTCGGACGCGACACATCGGGCCAGGCTTCCGACACGAGCGCCACGCCGCAGGGCCACATTCCGCCGATTCCCATGCAGGCTGTGAAACGCAGAACACACATCTGCATGGGAGTGGTCACCAGGCTGCTCAGCCCCGTGAACACGGAATACCAGAGGATACTCAGCCCCATGGCCCGGACCCGGCCGGATCGGTCACCCAGCCAGCCGAACACCCATCCGCCGGCAGCCGCTCCGAAAAGAAACGCGGCGATGTAACGAGCGAACCATTCTCCCACGATCCGATTCAGACGTGTGACGTCCGGATCCGGTTCGCTTTCGCTGACGTCGGATGACAGCAGTCGCGATCGGGCCGATCGGATCCAGTCCCCGTCCGGGGCATCCTGAAGCATGCCGATTGTGACGGAGCGGGCAGCCAGAGGAAGCAGAGACATCTCCCAGCCGGCGAACATCCATCCCAGAAAGGCGGCGGCCAGGACGACAAACCTTTTGCGGGAAGTCAGCAGCCGGGTTTCGGGCAGCACACCGGACATGGGGATCGGCTGTTTGCGTGCAGAAGGATGCATCGGCCGGCCAGACCCTCCGAATCGTCCGGTCGGACCGTTCGGAGGGCCTGGTCAAATGGGGCCAGAGGGACTTGAACCCCCAACCAACGAATTATGAGTTCGCTGCTCTGACCGATTGAGCTATGGCCCCGGGAAATGCGGGAACCTCCCGCGCCGGCAGCGGCAAGGATATCGGAAGACACGCAGTGGTGACAGACTCCGTGGGTGCGGATCTGACCGGTCGGGTCAGTGGACACCAGCCGGACCGTCCGGTCTGTTCGTCTGCCGGGAATCCGTGAAATGCGAACCGCGTCAGTCGGTCGCGGATGCGGCGGCTGCTTCCTGAGGTTCCGCGTGACGGAAGTCGAATTCTTCCGGAAACCGGTTTTCCGCGATGAAGGCCCGGGCGGCCGCATCGTTTTTCAGAAAGGCATCGAAGAAGGCGGTCGTGTAGGCATTGGTGATTCTCTGATCTTCCAGAGCATTTGAGAATTCGAGCGTCACGTCGCCGTTTTCATTGCGTTCCACACCCACGCCGTCGCCCCAGTCCGGGTTGATCTGGGGCATTTCGGTGAAGGTGAAGTGGCCGGCTTTTCGAAAGCTGAGCAGATACTTCGGTCCGACGGCTCGTTCGTACCATTCCGTGCTTCGCTGGTTCCCGAGTTCCCCGACGGTTCGGTCCACATCGCCCAGAATCACCATGAGTGGAACCGGGCAGGGTGTTCCGGAGTCGCCATCCGGCTCGAAAATGGTGGTGCCGGCCAGAGTCATCGGAACGATGGCACGGATGCGGTCGTCGAGTTCCGTGACACGGCAGACCGTGAATCCGCCGAACGAATGTCCGAAAGCTCCCACCGCGTCCGGCTGCAGGTGGCCCGAAAGCCAGTGGCTGTCAGACTGTGCCAGTTTCGTCAGGTGGCTGACCAGAAACGACACATCGTGCGGCCGGTCATCGCGGCGTTCCGCCTGCCGCGTTTCGGCTCGATACGGCACGATGCGGTCCGGCAGCACGGTCACCGCCGCGTTGCCGGTGTGATCGGGAGCGGCCACGATGTAGCCGTGCGATGCCAGGTATTCGGCCTGAAACGTGTTCTGGTGGCGGAACCCGCCGTTGCCGTGCGAAAACACGAGCAGCGGGAAGGCCCCTTCGCGGATCGGTGCATCGCGGTACGCCTGGTTGCGGAACGTTTTGGCCACGTGATCGAAGTCGCCGCCGAACTGAGTGATCGCCAGTTTCCCGGCCAGAAGGCCCGATGGATTCACCCAGAAGTCGGAAAACGTGTTTCGGGGAAACGCGTCTGCCTTCTCGGTCGCCGGATACCAGATTTCTGTCACCAGTGTTCGAGGGCCGCCGACCACTGCACATTCCCGGCTGTTATCGACGAACACTTCGGTCCGCACGCCGACCGGATACGGGCCGCGCTGCAAAGGATCGGACGCGGCTGCCGTTGAACCGCCCGCTGCCACAGCGAACAGAAACATTCCCGCCATCAGTGTGGATTTCCGAATCATGACAGTCCTTCATTGCGAAGAGAGCAGGGCGGTGAAGGAAAGGCATTCGGCCGATTCCCGGTCATGGACCGACCGAACCCTGGAAGAGGTTCTGCACCGACCATATCGTTTTTGCCGACTGGACGCACATGATTTGTGGGTACCACCGTGAAAGAGACGGCAGTTGCCCGTTCGCTTCGTTCGATGATTCGTTCGGCGGGAAATCCGGAAAAACGTGGTGGGATCCGTGTTCTGCCGGACGGGGATGTTTTCGCGCCAGAGGACTCTGGTCGGGGATTCACTCGGGGATCCGGCCTGGGGACGTTTTCAGGAAATGATGACATGACAGGCCCGGACTGTTCAGCGCGGCGAAAAAAACTGATTCGTCTTCTGAAAACGGCGGATGTGGACGCCCTGCTGGTAACCGGGGAAACGAACGTGCGTTACCTGACGGGATTCACCGGAGACTCGAGCTGGCTGTACGTGAGTTCCGGCGCGACGGTTCTGATCAGCGACGCCCGCTACACGACTCAGATTGCACAGGAATGTCCCGGTCTGGACGTCCATATTCGAGGCGTCGGGCAGTCGATGACGGCAGCGGCTGCCGGTGTGATGCGGTCGGACGGAGCAGACCGGCCGGGGGTGGAAGGAGATCATCTGTCGGTCAGCCAGCACCGGGCTCTGGAAAACCAGTGCAGCCCGACGCCCCTGACGGTCACCCGTCAGCTCACAGAGAGTCTGCGGGTCATCAAGGACCGCTTTGAGATCGGAGAAATTCGCCGGGCGATCCGGCAGGCGGAACGCGCTATCGGCGTCATTCGAGCTGCCATGCGGCCGGAACAGACGGAGACGGAGATACGGTATGCGCTGGAGGCATCTTTGAGAGATTTTGGAGCGGCCGGACCGGCTTTCGAGCCGATCGTGGGAGTCGGTCCCACTGCGGCACTGCCGCATGCTCATGCCGGAGTGCGTCGGGTGTCCGAATCGCCCCTGCTTCTGATCGACTGGGGGGCGGCCACATGCACCGGGTACCGCAGCGATCTTTCGCGGGTGTTCGTGACGGGAAAAGCGACGCAGCGGATGCGGCGCGTGTGGGACACGGTTCTGCGTGCCCAAAAAGCGGCCATCGATCGCATTCGTCCGGGAGCCGTGTGTCGGGACGTCGATGAGGCCGCTCGCGGGATCATCCGGGACGCGGGATACGGAAAACGGTTCGGCCATGCTCTGGGACACGGCATCGGTCTGGACATTCACGAAGCGGTCCGCCTGGGGCCTCAGTCGGATGAAGTGCTGCGGCCGGGAATGATCGTGACGGTGGAACCTGGTATTTATGTGGAAAACCAGTTCGGCATTCGCATCGAAGACGACGTGCTCGTCACCCGTGACGGGTGCCAGGTTCTCACATCCGTTCCGCGGGAATTCGACGAAGCGGTCCTCGATTTCCTTGCATAATGGACCATGTTGGCCAAAATTCGCCCGGCAGTCCCATCTGGCCGGAAACGGGCCTGTTCTGGCCGAAATCGCGATCAAACCGGTCGAAGGCCGCTCATTTCGGCGTATCCAGCGGCATCTGTGCATCAGCAGCACTGTGGAGTGCGTGGAACGTCTGCGCCGGAGGGATGGCCGCAGCAGGAGACTGAAATTCATGGCAAAATCGTCTGACGCAGATTCCGGCGGCTTCGATCTGGACAGGTTTCGGAAGCTGCTGCAGCTCATGGAAAAATTCGGCGTCACAGAAACGCAGCTCACGCGGGACGGCGAGACGTGGAAAGTGCGCCGCGGTCCCAAAGAAACGGCTGCATCCGTTCCGGCGGCCGCACCGCCACCTGTTCCGGCCGCTCCGGCCGTTCCCGCGGAAACGCAGCCGACAGAGTCTCCCGCTGCGCCAGCTCCTGCGGCAGCCGCCGGAAAGACCATCGATGCTCCCACCGTCGGCACATTCTACGCGGCACCCAGTCCGGACGACGAACCGTTTGTGAAAGTCGGTTCCGTGGTGAAGCCGGATACGATCGTATGTGTGATCGAAGCCATGAAGGTCTTCAACGAGATTCCGGCGGAAACCAGCGGCAAGATCGTGGAAGTGCTGGTTGAAAACGGCGACCCGGTGGAGTTCGGTCAGCCTCTGTTCCGCATCGAATAGAAGATCTTCCATGTTTCAGCGAATTCTCATCGCCAACCGCGGAGAGATTGCTCTGCGGATCATCCGCGCCTGCCGGGAACTGGGAATCGAAAGCGTCGCCGTGTTCAGCGAGGCGGATCGGGGGGCCCATTATCTGGATCTGGCCGATGAAGCCTGGTGCATCGGTCCGGCTCCGGCGAGCAGCAGTTATCTGCTCATCAACAACATCATCAGCGCCGCGGAAATCGGCAATGTTCAGGCCGTGCATCCGGGGTACGGATTCCTGTCGGAAAACGCTCACTTTGCCCGCGTGTGTCGGGAGTGCAACATCGAATTCATCGGTCCGCCTCATGAAGCCATGGCGAAGCTGGGGGACAAGGTGAGTGCCCGGGAAATCGCCCGCGAAGCGGACGTCCCGTGCGTGCCGGGCAGCGACGGACTGGTGGACGATGTCGAACAGGCTGTCCGCATTGCTTCGGACATCGGCTATCCGGTGCTGATCAAGGCGACCGCCGGCGGCGGAGGCAAGGGGATGCGGGTCGCCGGCAACGAAGTGTCGCTGCGGGCGGGACTGCAGGCGGCTTCCGCCGAAGCGGAAAAGGCCTTCAGCAATGCGGGCGTTTATCTGGAAAAATTCGTGGAACGGCCGCGTCATGTGGAGGTGCAGATTCTGGCGGACACGCACGGAAACGTCGTGCATCTCTGGGAACGCGACTGTTCCATGCAGAGGAAACACCAGAAACTCATCGAAGAAAGTCCGGCTCCCAATCTCCCGGATGACGTGCGGCGGGCCATCTGCGATGCGGCCGTCCGGCTTGTTCGGCACGCCGGGTATCAGAATGCGGGCACGGTCGAATTCATCGTGGATCGCGAATACAACTTCTACTTCATCGAAGTCAACGCGCGGATTCAGGTGGAACACCCTGTGACCGAACTGGTGACCGGAATCGATCTGATCCAGCAGCAGATTCTGGTGGCGGCCGGTGAAAAGCTGCCGTTCACTCAAAGCGATATTCCCTGCCGGGGATCGGCCATTGAACTGCGGGTCAATGCGGAAGACCCGGACAACGATTTCCGCGGCAGTCCAGGAACCATCACCCGTCTGCGTCTGCCGGGCGGGCCGGGAGTCCGCTTCGATTCGCACGTCCACGAAGGTTACACGATCAGCCCGTATTACGATTCCATGATTGGTAAACTGATTGTGCACAAGCCCACGCGTCAGGAAGCCATCGCGGGAATGCGGCGCTGTCTGCGTGAATTCGTGATCGACGGCGTGAAAACGACGCTGCCGCTGGCGAAGAAGATGTTCAACCATTCGGATTTCGTCGACGGCACCGTGGACACGACATTCGTCGAACGGACCTGGTAGGCGGCGGCCTCACCGGTCGGCAGGGATGCCATGCAGCCTTCTTGCCGGGAATTGTCCCCGTTTCGTTTCCGTGGTCTGTTCGCTTTATCGAAACCCTGTTTCAGGACAAGTGATCTGTCAGCATGACTCACAACATCAACAAAGTGGCACTGCTGTTCGCCGGTGGTCCGGCGCCGGCAGCCAATGCGGTCATTTCCGCCACGGCGATTTCGTTCATCAACAACGGTGTGGACGTGGTGGGGATTCGCCACGGGTATTCCAGCCTCATTGACTACAGCCCCGAACAGCCTCTGGAAGAAGGCCGCGATTACATCCGCCTGCACGAAGTGATGCTGCGGCGCACCCGCTCCCGGCAGGGGATCATCATCGGCACGGCCCGCGCCAATCCCGGGAAACACATCAAACAGCCGGCCGATCTGGACGATCCGGAAAAAAGTGCGCCCCTGCGACGGGTGTATGAAGGACTCCGGTCCCTGGGTGTCGACGCTCTGGTGTCCATTGGCGGAGACGACACGCTGAAAACGGCCAACAAGTTCCGTCTGTTTCAGAATCGTCTGCCGGAAGGCAGTCCCCGCATTCCCGTCGTCCATGTTCCCAAGACAATCGACAACGATTACACGGGCATCGACTTCACCTTCGGTTATTTCACGGCCGTGGAAACACTGGGGCTGGAAATCAGCAATCTGCACGCCGATGCCGAAGCGTCCCGCGCCTGGTTCATGGTGGAAACGATGGGACGCAGTGCCGGCTGGCTGGCCTACGGAGCGGCCATCGCCGGGGAAGCCAATATGGTGCTCAGCGTCGAAGACATCACGGGAGAACTGCGATCCCCCGAATCGACGGACAGCCGCGTCGTGATGGACATGGATCAGGTCGTGGCGAAAATCGTGCGGATGATGCGCTACCGTGAAAAACAGGGCAAGGAATACGGTGTCGTGGTGCTGGCGGAGGGACTGGCCGAATACCTGTCCGATGATGTTCTGGCCAACATCCCTCGTGATGATCACGGCCACATCTCCGTGGCCCATGTCGATCTGGGCAAAATGGTGGCCCGTCGCGTGGCCGCGGAATACGAAAAACAGACCGGCCGGCAGCGCAAGGTGACCGGACTGCAGCTTGGTTACGAATCACGCTGTGCCCGGCCGCATGCGTTCGATGTCATGCTGGGCAGCCAGCTTGGCGTGGGAGCCTTCCGGGCGCTCTACCAGGAACATCTGGACGGGGCCATGGTGTCGGTCTCCGGTCAGCTCGATCTCCACTTCGTGCCGTTCGATGAACTGGTCGATCCGGACACGCTGGTCACCGTTGTTCGTTTCATCGAGCCGGGATCGGATTTCCATCTGCTGGCCCGCTTTCTGGAAACGCAGGTCGCCGACTGATCGGCAGCAGATACGGAACCGGTCGGCATGGCATCGCCCCTGGCGGGCCGGGCATCGGCCGGCCCGCACGGAATTCCCATGGCGCCGGAAGACATTCTGAAGACATATTTCGGTCACGATGCCTTCCGCGGACCGCAGGAAGAGGTCATCCGTCACGTGATGGCCGGCGGACACGCACTGGTCATCATGCCGACCGGCATGGGCAAATCGCTGTGTTACCAGATTCCGGCTCTGCTGCCTTCTGATGCCGACGGCGATCGGGCGGACATCACGCTGGTCCTGTCTCCCCTGATCGCTCTGATGAAGGACCAGGTCGATGCACTGCAGGCCCGCGGAATCGATGCGGCGTTCATCAATTCCTCGCTGCGGAAACAGGAACGGCAGTCCCGGTACGATGCGGTTGCCGCCGGCCGGTTTCGTCTTCTGTATGTGACTCCGGAACGATTCCGCAAATCGGAATTCCTCGATGTGATTTCCGCACGCAACGTGCGTCTTCTGGCCGTGGACGAAGCGCACTGCATCAGCGAATGGGGACACGATTTTCGTCCGGATTACACGCGCCTGGCGCAGCTCCGGAAGATTCTCGGCAGCCCGACCACCGTGGCGCTGACCGCCACGGCCACTCCGGATGTGCAGCAGGACATCATCCGGCAGCTTGGACTGACTTCCGATGAAGTCCGGATGTTTCACGAAGGCATCCGTCGTCCCAACCTGGAACTTCTGGTCGAAGATGTGTGGGATCAGGAAGAAAAGGAACGCTGGATTCTGGAAACCGTCGATCGGTGGCTGACCGGATCCTCCGAGGGCAGCGGCATCGTCTATTTCACGCTCATCCGCACTCTGGAAGAATTCAGCGAACGGCTGGCTGCCCGAAAGGTGGATCACGTGTGTTACCACGGAGATCTGGAACGGCGGCGCCGGCGACAGATTCAGGAAGACTTCATGTCCGGTGACTGCCGTCTGGTGCTGGCCACCAACGCATTCGGCATGGGGGTGGACAAAGAAGACATCCGGTTTGTCATCCATGCCGATCTGCCCGGATCGCTGGAATCGTATTATCAGGAAATCGGTCGGGCGGGCCGGGACGGCCGGCCCGCCGAATGCCTGCTGCTGTACGACCAGCGCGACCTGAACACGCAGATGGAGTTCATTCGCTGGAGCAATCCCGATGCGGATTTTTACGAGCGTGTCTACAGCCACCTGCAGAACGATCAGGAACAGATCCGGGCATTCGGCATCGAATGGCTGCGGGAACGTCTCTGCCACCGGCAGCGGCATGATCGGCGTGTTGAAACAGCGCTGGCCATGCTGCAGCGATACGGTGTGATCGAAGACGAAAACGATCTGTCCGCCGTCCAGGTGCAGGCTCCGCTGCCGCCCGCGCTGCGCGATGAATCCGCCCGCGAAGCCAAACTCCTGCGGGACCGGAAAAAACTGTACGCTCTTGTGCAGTACGTGCAGACCGAAGGTTCCCGCGTCGACTTTCTGCACCGATATTTCGGCGTATCCGAATAACGGGGCCGGCTGCGAACCGGCCCGCGGCGGCCTGCTTCAGTCCGAAGTGACCAGGGATCCCCACCAGGTGGGGTTGGGACGGTAATCGGCTTCCAGCATTCGGGCGTGCTG
>WFTL01000095.1 GCA_015485495.1 Planctomycetaceae bacterium | reverse complement strand
TCCCCCCTCCCGCATTTTCTTCTTCAGGCGTCCGGCCATCGCCGCTGATCCGGACGGCTCAGGATGCACCGGGTGTGATGTCGATCAGAAGTTGCCCCGGGGTGACCTGACTGCCGGGTTCCACGCAGACATCGGCGATAGTGCCGGCGACGGGGGCTTCAATGGTCTGTTCCATTTTCATGGCTTCCAGCACCAGCAGCGGCTGTCCTGGATCGACGGGCGTTCCCGTTGAAACATGCACGGACAGGACAGAACCGGGCATCGGGGCCATGACACGTCCGTCGCGGCAGTCTGTACGGCGCCCCGCCGGATCGGCCAGATGGTTTCGAAAACACGCGGAGTATTTTTCGTACTGAATCCACGCAGTGCCGTCGCGATCGAAAGCGAACCACGCCTGACTTCGGACGCCGCTTCGCTCGAAATCCAGGCGATGATCACTGCACGAGAGAACAATGACTGTTTCCTGCAGTTCCGGACCACTGATCTGCAGAGTCTGTCCGGTCTGCTGCACGGTGATCGTGCGGTTTCGGTTTTCCGGATCGAAAGACAGGACGGACGGCCGGGTGGACCAGCCCTGCAGTTCCCGGGAGATGTTCTGGCACGGGGCACAGACGAAAACGGCTGCTGCCAGAGCCGTCAGCAGGGGAGGCGGGCTGTCGGTCGGATTCCAGTGTTCCCGGATGAACTCCGTCGTGGCCTGTCCCTGCTGAAATACCGGGTGCTGCAGAGTGTCCAGCAGGAACGTGCGATTGGTGCGCAGTCCCAGAACGACCGTGTGATTCAGAGCGCGGCGAATCTGCCGCAGAGCGTCGTTGCGTGTGTCGCCATGAGCGATGAATTTGGCCAGCATGGCGTCGTAATGCGGTGTGATTTCCTGTCCGGTTTCCAGAGCGTGATCGATGCGGATGGCTCCATCCGCACCGCTCGACCAGAACAGGACCCGGCCGGTGTCCGGACGGAAATCCTGTTCGGGTGATTCGGCATACAGGCGGGCTTCCACCGCGTGCCCCTGCAGGGTGATTTGTTCCTGAGAGACGGGCAGGGGAGCACCGTCTGCAATACGAAGCTGCCATTCGACCAGATCGAATCCGGTCACCATTTCCGTGACCGGATGTTCCACCTGCAGGCGGGTGTTCATTTCGATGAACCAGAACTCACCATCATCAGTCAGCAGGAATTCGACGGTCCCGGCGCCTTCGTATCCGACGGCGCGAGCCGCCGCCACAGCCGCCTGGCCCATTGCCTGCCGCAGCGTGTCGGAGACGCCGGGTGCCGGAGATTCTTCGATGACTTTCTGGTGGCGGCGCTGCACGGAACAGTCGCGTTCACCCAGATAAACGACCTGTCCGTGCCGATCGGCGAAAATCTGGATCTCCACATGCCGGGGACGAACAAGGGCTTTTTCCAGAAGCAGTTCGTCCGATCCGAAGGCTCTGGCCGATTCCGAACGGGCAGCGTGCAGTGCCTGCAGCAACTGATGCGCATCGGCGACCAGACGCATCCCGCGGCCACCTCCCCCGGCGGCCGCCTTGATCATGACGGGATAACCGAGACGAGCAGCCGCTTCTTCGCAGGCTGCATCGGACAGACCGCTCAGGGACGTGCCCGGAACTACGGGAACGGATGTATCGGCCAGGGAGTTTCTGGCGGCCGTCTTGTTGCCCATGATTTCCATGGCCGAAGGCGGCGGGCCGATCCATGTCAGGCCGGCATCCAGGATCCGACGGGCGAACGCGGACTGTTCCGACAGGAAGCCATATCCCGGATGCACGGCATCGGCGCCGGTCTGTTCTGCGGCGTCCAGAATGGCATCGATGTTCAGGTACGATCGGGCCGCTTCCGGCGGGCCGATGCGAACGGCCTGGTCGGCCAGACGGACGTGGGGGGCATCGGCGTCGGCGTCCGAAAACACGGCCACGGGCGAGAAGCCAAGACGGCGGCAGGTCCGCATGATCCGCACGGCGATTTCACCGCGACTGGCAATCAGAATCGTGTTCATGGTGACTGACCGTGAAAGGAGGTGACTGACCGTGAAAGGAAAGGAAAACACGTTTGCCGGAATCGCTGCAGGCGGAGCGACGGCTAGATTCTGGCGACTCCGAATGTGTTCGGAAACACGGTTCGCCGCTGCCGTTCGTCGATCGTCTGCAGCAGAAAGGTGAGAACACGTCGGGTGTCGCGGGGGTCGATGAGTCCGTCGTCCAGCAGCCATCCGGACGCGAACCAGGCACTGGACTGCTCATCGAACAGCCGCACGATCCGGTCGCTCTGAGCATCCAGCGCTGCTTCATCGATCGAGTGACCTCGTCGACGCGCACTCTGTTCGGCCACGATCCGCATCGTCATGGCCGCCTGGCGCCCGCCCATGACTCCGGTGCTGTAGTTGGGCCATCCGAACAGAAAATCCGGCTCGTAGGCTCGTCCGCACATGCCGTAGTTTCCGGCTCCGTAACTGGCACCGATCATGAACGTCAGCCGCGGGACGGTGGCATTGGTCACGGCCTGAATCATTTTCGATCCGTGCTTGATCATGCCGTTCCGTTCGCAGGCTGTGCCGACCATGTAACCGGTTGTGTTCTGCAGGAAGACCAGCGGGGTTCCGGACTGGCAGCAGAACTGGATGAAATGCGTCGCTTTCGCGGCTCCGTCCGGATCGATGGGGCCGTTGTTGCCGATGAATCCGCAGTCGAACCCGTGAACCCGGGCCTGTGTGCAGACGGTGGCCGGGCCGTAGTCCGGTTTGAAGTCGAGCAGATCGGAATCATCCACGATACGGGCCAGGACTTCGCGGACATCGTAGGGCTGGCGGTAGTCGACCGGGACGATGCCCGCAATTTCATCCGGGTCGTAACGCGGACCGGAAACCTCGGAGACAGCGGCAGGACGCAGGTGATGGTGTCGATTCAGGCGGGAGATGACTTCCCGGGCCAGGCGGAGGGCATCTGCGTCGTTTTCCGCAAGGTGTTCCACGAGTCCGGACACGGTGGCGTGCATTTCTGCGCCGCCGAGCTGTTCAGCGGTCGCGTCTTCTCCGGTGGCGGCTTTGACCAGCGGCGGACCGGCCAGATAAGCCTGTCCGTTCCGGCGGACACCGATCACCACATCGCTCATCCCCGGAAAATAGGCTCCGCCGGCCGTGGACGATCCGTGCAGCACGGTCACGACCGGGCAGCCGGCGGCGCTGAGGCGGGCGAGTTTCTGAAACAGCATGCCGCCGGTCATGAAAAGCTGCACCCGGTATTCCAGCAGGTTCGCCCCGGCACTTTCCACCAGATGGACAAAGGGCAGCCGGTTCTGCAGAGCGATGTCCTGGGCACGAGCAATTTTGGCTCCGCCGAGTTCACTGATGGCTCCGGCATTGATCCCGCTGTCGTTGACGACGATCATCGACCGCACGCCGCTGACGAATCCGATTCCCGTGATCATGGCCGCTCCAGGAACCGAACGATCGGGGTCATCCGTGTCTCTCAGGTAACCGGCCATGTTGCCGATTTCCAGGAACGGAGATCCCGGGTCCAGGAGCACCGACAGCCGTTCCCGCGGCAGAAGCTGGCCGCGTTTTTCAAACCGCTTTCGTGATGCGGCAGAAGCCTCAGCGGCTCGCTGTTCCAGATCGCGCATCTTCTGAACCAGAGCCAGCATTGCCTGGCGATTGTCCTTCCAGGTGCCACTCGACGGGGACAACTGAGACTGAAAAACGGGCATGGCCGTGTTTCCTGCTGCTGAAACGAACCTCGGACAGTGCCCGTTCATAACAGCGGGGGCCGGGCGTGGCAATCGGGCGCTGCGGGCCTTCTTCCGTATCCGGAGCCGGCACTTTCGGACATCGTTCGGCGGGTGCACACCGTACGGGCAGCCGGCCGGGACCGGTCCGGGCAGGAAGCCGGCGGCGGAACTGCAGAGAACCTTCTGCTGAAAACGGGTGTCCATCACCGGCCGGCTGGACGCTGTGCGGACCGGAAGGAACAATGTGCCGGCATTGCGGGAGTCAGGATGCGGACGGATGTCGGGCATCGGATGACATGGAGGGGAGACCGGGAACTTTTGCCGGGAAAATGGCCACAAAAGATGATGGGTTCAGCGCGAAAACGGCAGTTCGCCAGCGACAACTGGGCCGGTGTCTGTCCGGAAGCCTGGGAGGCGATGCAGCAGGCCCGTGACGACCACGCGGCCGCCTACGGCGAGGACCTCTGGACACAGCAGGCCAGCGATCTGCTGCGGGAAATTTTCGAGATCGACTGTGAGGTTTTTTTCACGTTCAACGGAACAGCGGCCAATGCACTCAGCCTGGCATCTTTGTGTCGGTCCTACCACAGTGTGATCGCTCATGAACTGGCTCACATCGAAACGGATGAATGCGGAGGGCCGGAATTCTTTTCCAACGGCACCAAGGTTCTTGTGGTCTCCGGCGAGAACGGAAAGCTTCATTCCGAACAGGTGGAATGGATGGCCCGCCGCCGCACGGACATCCATTATCCCCGGTCGCGTGTGGTGTCGGTGACTCAGGCCACGGAAGTCGGAACCGTTTATCGGCCGGAGGAACTGGATGCGCTGCGGGAAACAGCCCGGCGCTGTGATCTGCATGTGCATATGGACGGAGCCCGTTTCGCCAATGCTCTGGCGACTCTGGACGTGGCGCCGAAGGAAATCACCTGGAAGATCGGTGTGGATGTGCTGTGCCTGGGGGGGACCAAGAACGGTCTGGCTGTGGGCGACTGCGTGGTGTTTTTCCGAAAGGAACTGGCGGATGAATTCGCTTACCGCTGCAAACAGGCCGGTCAGCTCGCATCGAAGATGCGGTTCCTGTCCGCACCATGGGTCGGTCTGCTGTCGAACGATGTGTGGCTGAAAAATGCCCGGCACGCCAATCAGATGGCTCAGAAACTGGCGGCGTCTCTGAACGACGTTCCCGGCGTGGCCATCATGTTTCCGGTCGAAGCGAATTCCGTGTTCGTTCAGATGCCGGCTTCCATGGACGCCGGACTGCGCTCCCGCGGCTGGGTGTTTCACGATTTCATCGGTGCCGGCGGAGCGAGGCTGATGTGTTCCTGGGACACTCAGCCGGAAGACGTCGACGAATTCGTATCCGACTGTCGGGAATACGCCTGAACGGTCGGGAATCCGGAAGGGAGGACTGCGGGTGCCGCTGGCGGCCGGATCCAGACGGGGCTGTTCAGAGTTCGGTCATGTCCAGGGTGGCGAACAGGTCGTCCAGTGTTTCCGCCCGCCGAATCTGCCGGACAGAACCGTCCGGCTGCAGCAGAAGTTCGGCGCAGCGCAGCTTGCCGTTGTACTGGAATCCCATGGCATGTCCGTGGGCACCGGCATCGTGGATGACCAGCAGGTCGCCGCGTTCGATGTTCGGCAGGGACCGCTGAATGGCGAACTTGTCGTTGTTTTCGCACAGGGATCCGACGACATCGACGGTGCGGTCGTGCGGTTCCTGTTCGCGTGCGGGAACGGTGATGTGGTGGTAGGCACCGTACATTCCCGGACGCATCAGGTGAGCCATGCAGGCATCGACGCCGACATAGTCCCGATAAATGTGCTTGTGATGCAGGCAGCGGGTGACGAGGAAACCGTGGGGGCCGGTGACCATCCGGCCGTTTTCCATGACGATTCTCAGCGGATCCAGCCCGGCCGGCCGGATCATCTCATCGTACAGGCGGCGGATGTTTTCACTGAGCACACTCAGGTCGACGGGACGGTCTTCGGGGCGGTAGGGGATGCCGATGCCGCCGCCGAGATTGACAAATTCCATCCGCACGCCGCAGTCCTGGTGGATGCGGACCACCAGATCGAACAGCATGCGGGCGGTTTCCACGAAGAAGTTTCCGTCGAGTTCGTTGGAAGCCACCATGGTGTGCAGAGCGAACCGGCGGACGCCAAGTTTCCGGAGCTGCCGGTAACCCTCGAACAACTGCTCTTCGGTGAACCCGTACTTGGCTTCTTCGGGACGGCCGATGATGACATTGCCCGTGCGCGCCGGGCCGGGGTTGTAACGGAACGAAACCAGTTCGGGCAGGCCGATGGTTTTCTGCACGAAGTCAATATGAGTGATGTCGTCCAGGTTGAGCACCGCTCCCAGGTCGCGGGCGGCACGGTATTCGGCCAGCGGCGTGTTGTTCGATGTGAACATGATTTCTTCGCCGCGCAGTCCCGATTTTTCGGCCAGAACCAGTTCCGCACGGCTGGAACAGTCTGCTCCCATGCCTTCGGCGTGGACGATCTTCAGGATGTGGGGATTGGGCAGGGCTTTGACGGCGAAAAAGTTGCGGAATCCGTCGACCCAGTGGAAGGCCTGGGCCAGTTCCCGGCACGTCTGACGGATTCCGGATTCATCGTAGAGGTAGAACGGAGTGGGATATTCATCGGCCAGATGAGTCAGTTCATCGGCGGACAGCGGAAAGGGACGCGGCATTGCAAATGATTCCGAAGTCGGATCGAAAACAGAAGTCGGCGACAGTGTGACCGGGAGGCCACAGGATGCAAACCGCACCTGTTTTACAGGCAGGAAGATTCCGGATAATCGTCAGAGTTCCCCGCAGCACCCGAATGCGGCCGGTCGAGAGCGGCTGCCTGTCAAGCAGAAGACGTCGAAACGTCGATGGGACCGGCAGGGGAGCCATCCGGGTCGGCCGGACAGGCCGCATCGCCGTTTCGATGGCCGTCTTTTCTTCCTGATGACGTTCTGCCGTCTGGACACAGGATGGTTCGCGCTTCAGGATGGTCCGAACAGGCGTCCGGCATGACGCGGTTCGTGCCGTTGTTTTCCATTCCTGCCGTTCTGATGAGCCTTTCATGAGCATCCGTCGGCACCTGATTCTGCTGGTTCTTCTCGGGGCGGCCGGAACGGCCGTCTGCGGGGCCGGTTCCGGGCTGGCAGCGCAGGAAGCAGCGTTTGAGGATGGAAGCCGCCTGTTCCAGTACGATCCGGAATCGTCCGCTGATCTGATTCGAGCGGCCCTGGTGGCCGTTCGTCTGGAACGCGGATTCATTGCCCGCAGTTATCTGCAGCGCGTGCTGGACCGCGATCTGTCGTCTGATGAGCTGCTGGAGGTGCGGGAGAATGTGGGAATCGAAACATTCCTGCAGCTGAATGCCCGCCGGGACGCACAACCGCAGGCCGGGCAGCTTCTGAAACAGGTGAACGCAGCATCGGCGGCGCTGCATCTGACAGCGGACCAGGTCCCACAGGCCATTGAGCGACTCAGCGGCGGAACAGCGGCTGCTCGAAAAGCTTCCGCGGAACTGCTGCGTGCCGGCGATGCGGCCGTGCCGGCCATCCTGCAGTCCGATGCGCGGACACGGTCCGGAAAGCAGGCGCGCCGGCTGATGGCGGCTCATCCCCGTCTGTTCCGACACGGGCTGGTTGCTGCACTGCCGACTGCGTCGACGGAGGATCGGGTTCTGGCCATGAAAATCATGGCCGTCTCGGGCGATGCGCATCTGGCGGCGTATCTTCTGGAATGGCAGTTTGCGGGAGAAGAGGAACAGGTGCGCCAGGCGGCCGCGGAAGCCGTGCGGCGGCTGTGGCCCGGAAAGGACCGGCCACAGACAGCCGCTCAGGCTGTTTCCTGGCTTGTGCAGCAGGTGCGGCAGCTTCTGAAACAGCACGGTGATCCGTTTTACTCGGGGAGCGACCAGACAGGGAAGAAGGCGGTGGCCCTGTCGCGCGGCGCGGTGAGAATCGCCCCGAATGATGCCGCGGCCCGGGCCGTGAATGTGGCGGCTCTGGCTGCCACAGGCGGGCTGTCGGACGGGCCGGACGAAGCTGTCGGGCAGGCGGCGCTGGAGATCGCTCTGGAAGCGCGAAACGGAGCAGCGGTCCTGCGTCTGCTGAAGGACCAGGCGGCGTGTCTGACGCGTGCCGTGGCGATGCCGGATCCGGCCGTTCGGCTGCGGGCCGCGATCGGCCTGCTGCAGAAGGACCATCCTGTGCGGGGGCAGGGACTGGCCCGGACGATTGTCGCCGACATGGCGTCCGGCAGTGTGGAACCGGAAGCGGTTGTGATCGACGCGCGCGGTGCGGTGAGTACGGTGATGGCAGGACTCGTCCAGGATCAGGGGTACGATGTCGTCCGCTGTCGCACAGGGCAGCAGGGGTTCGATGCGGCGGTCGGACTGCTGCAGTGTGAACTGGTTTTCGTGCACAGCAACTGTGTGCGATGGGGGCTGTCTTCCACGGTGGCGAATCTGCGGGCCGACGCCCGGACGGCCCGGACGCCGATTGTCGTCTATGGACCGGAGCACGACCGCCTGACCATGGAACGTCTGCAGCAGACCTGGCCGGGGATTTACGTGATCACAGAACCGCTGTCGGAAATCAATTTCGCGTCGGAACTGACCCGTGCTCAGGTTCCAGGCCCGCGGCTGAGCCGCTCGGTGCGTGAACGGCTGATCGGGCAGGCCCGGGAAAAGCAGTCGCAGCTCTGACCGGTACCGGGCAGCGACATTTCGTCAGAGTCCGGCTTTGTCAGAGAAGCAGGGAACGTTCAGTCCTGGCCACGCAGGAAGAACCAGCCGGCTGCCATGCAGATGACCAGACCGACGGCATAATCGGCCGGCTGAAGATGGTTCAGTCGGCGACTGATCAGGGTGCTGATCTGCGAAAACCACAGAGCGATGTCTGCCGCCATGATGCGTCTCTCCCCGGAAAGCGGGTGACCGGTGTCGCCGTCGGATGAAGGGACGAACCGGCGTTATCCGGTCCGACGGCCGGTGCAGCAAGTGTCGCTTACGAAACGGCGGTGCGCATGCCGAAACAGACCGTTCTGCGGCGCCGTTCCGAAATCGGACCGGACCACGATGCTGCCGTAACAGCTTTGCGGACTGTGCCGCCGGGCCCGTGTGGGATTCGGGCGTCATTTGTTGCCGCCGGTCAGCACGAGATTGTCCCGATGCACGACTTCTTCGTAGGGAACGTGTCCGAGCAGTTCGGGGAGGCGCCGGGAATGGGCGCCGGCGATGCGGCGGATGTCATCGGAAGAATAGTTGGCCAGACCGCGGGCGATTCCGCGGCCCTGTTCATCGCAGAGAGTGACGGAAGCGCCGGGTTCGAAATCTCCTTCGACTTCGCGGATTCCGACCGCCAGCAGCGAACGGCCTTCCTGGCACACCGCTCTGACGGCACCGGCATCCAGCCGGAGCCGTCCGGCGGGCTGAGCGGCATAACCGATCCATTTCTTCCATGCGGGCACGGTGCCGCCGGCGGCCAGAAACAGCGTTCCGACTTCGCGCCCGATCCGCACATCGTCCAGCACATTCGGGCGACGGCCGCCCGCCAGAATCACGCTTTCGCCCATGTCGCAGGCGGAAACGATGGCCTCCAGTTTGGTCTTCATGCCGCCGGTGCCATGCCGGCTGTGTTCATCGGCGACCAGAGACTGAAGGGCGGCTGTCGGGCGTTCGACCAGAGAAATCGTCCGGCTGTCCGGCTGCGACGGCGGACCGTTCAGCAGTCCGTCGGTCGATGACAGAATGACCAGCAGCGGATCGGGAACCAGTGTGGCGATCATCGCGGCCAGTCGGTCGTTGTCGCCGACTGTGATTTCTTCCGTGCTGACCGTGTCGTTTTCGTTGATGACAGGAACGATGTCCCGTTTCAGCAGAGTGCGAATCGTGTTGCGAACGTTGATGTACCGCGACCGGTTCCGAAAATCGTTCACCGTCAGCAGAAGCTGAGCGACGCCATGGCCGCTTTCTCCCAGAGCATGGCTCCAGACATTCATCAGTCGGGGCTGACCGGCGGCCGCGGCCGCCTGGAGTACGGCGAGCGACTGCGGTCGGCGGGACAGCCCCAGAATGCCGAGTCCCGCTGCAACGGCTCCGCTGCTGACCAGGACGACCTGTCGGCCGGTCTGCTTCAGGCGATCGATCTGCTGACTGAGCTGCCGTATCTGTTCTTCATCCAGCCGGTCGTCGTCACGTGTCAGGACGCTGGATCCGATCTTGACGACGATCGTACGGGCAAGAGCGAAGACTTCCTGACGGACGGTGTTGTGCATGGCAGATGATGGTTCCTGAGCAGGCGGTTGACAGCACTCCGGATTCCGCATGCCGGAGCGGTCCGGCATCGGCCGCCTGTCACCGGCCCGTTCAGCGGTTCAGGGCGGTCCGAACGATGTGCATCGCTTCGGAACACAGGGTCGTGGCGTCTTCCGGTTCGGGGGCTTCCGCAATGATACGCAGAATCGGTTCCGTGTTGCTGGCCCGGATCTGAACCCAGCGGTCTTTCCAGTCCAGACGCAGGCCGTCGCCTTCCTGAATCTGAGCGTCGGGGAATGCCTGGCGCAGTGCGGCGCAGGCATCATCGACCGTTTCCCGGGGGCATTCCAGTTTGTCTTTGACAATCGTGTAGGAGGGCAGGGTGTCGACCCAGTTTTCGAGCGTCGTATTCCGACGGGCCAGCCCGTCCAGAATGAAGGCCATTCCGACCAGGCTGTCGCGGACATAACCCACCTGCGGGTCGATGACGCCGCCGTTGCCTTCTCCTCCCAGAACCGCTCCAACGGATTTCATTTTGGCGCAGACGTGGGCTTCCCCCACGAACGACCGGTAAAAGGGACAGTTGTGTCGCGCTGCGATATCGGCTGTGACGCGGCTGGTGGACGCATTCACCACGATGGGGCCTTTGCGTCCGGCCAGAACATGATCTGCGGCCAGGGCCAGCGTCAGTTCTTCTCCAATGAAGCGCCCCGTGTTGTCCACAATGGCCAGACGGTCGGCGTCAGGATCCTGAGCGAATCCGACATCCGCATTGTGGCGGACGACAGCATGGCACAGTTCTCCCAGGTTCTGTTCGATCGGTTCCGGGATGTGTTCGAAGCGGCCGTCCGGCTCTCCGCCCAGCACCACGGTTTCGCAGCCGAGTCGTTCGAGGAGTCGCGGACCACAGGTGGCACCGCTGCCATGATTGCAGTCGATCACTACGCGAAATGATGTGCGGCGAATGGCCTGTTCGTCCACGAGTTCCAGGACCCGGTCGATGTGTGGTCCGGCCGGATCGGGAATCGCCGACACACTGCCCACATGCGACCAGTCGGCCCAGCGGATGCTGTTGTCGTGGAGCACATCCAGAAGCTGGCGTCCCAGGTCGCGATGGAACACGGATCCGTCCGGACCGAATGGCTTCAGACCGTTCCATTCGATGGGATTGTGGCTGGCCGTGATCTGCAGGCCGCCGGAAGCGTCCAGATGCCGGACGAGCACCCCGCAGGTGGGTGTGGAACAGATGCCCGCATCGAGAACCTCACAGCCGGTCGCTGTGAGTCCGGCGAGAACGGCATGGTGAAGCAGTGGTCCGGTGGAGCGGCCATCGCGGGCGACCACGATGCGTCCGCCGCTGAGCAGGGTACCGAACGCGCCGGCGAACTGTGCCACATAAACAGGATCCAGACCGTTTCCCACGATTCCACGCAGGCCGGAAATGCTCAGGATTCGTGTTGTCACGTACCAAAATTCCCATCAGGAGGTTCAGGCCGGGTTCCGCGAAGTCTAACGACGGGGCACCGGTCTGAGAACTTTGCGTCGCTGACCGCGTGATCCGTCGGCACAGGACGAGTATCCTTTCGCAGCGGCCGACATCGGCAGGCCGGACCTGTCGAAACCGTCTTTCTGCAGAAATGAGGACACCGGGTGATCTGCGATCTGGCACAGTATTCCGAACCGGTCGGCGGGCTGTTTCCTGCGCCGACCGCGGAGGATCGGGAACGGTATCGGCTTTCTGAAGAGCAGGTCGAGTTTTTTCAGGAAAACGGTTACCTGTCCGGAATTCGGATTCTGGACGATGACCAGACGGATCGGCTGCGCGCGGAGCTGGAGGAGCTGGTTCGTCCGGATCATCCCGGACGCGAACTGTGGTACGAATATCACAGCAACGAATCGGCATCGTCCGACACGGTTCTGTTTCATGCTCTGGGAGCCTGGCGTCTGGCTCCCGGATTTCACGACCTGCTGTGGCATCCGGCGTTCGTGGTGCCGGCCAGCCAGCTTCTGGGCGGTGCCGTGCGCATGTGGCACGATCAGCTCTTCTGCAAACCGGCACGGCACGGCGGCGTGGTGGCCTGGCATCAGGACTATTCCTACTGGACGCGGACAGAACCGGTCGCCCACCTGACCTGCTGGATCGGTCTGGATGACAGCACGCCGGACAACGGCAGCGTGCACTACATTCCTGGAAGTCATCGCTGGCCGCTGCTTCCGATAACCGGTCTGGCCGGCGATATGGATGCCATCCGCAGTGTTCTCAGCGCCTCACAGTGGGACCAGTTTCAGCATCCGGTGGGCACGGAACTGAAGGCCGGAGAAGCCACCTTTCATCATCCTCTGACCGTACATGGTTCGTTCGAAAACCGAACAGATCGGCCTCGGCGGGCGACGGTGATCAATGTCGTGCGGGACGGAGTCGTGTCTGCCAGTGACGAACCGCTGCTGGAAGGGACGGATGCGATTCCCCGCGGGCAGCCTTTGGCTGGCCGCTTTTACCCGCTCCTGTATGATCCGGGCGGGAAGGATTCCGGACGGACGTGATCTTCCCGGCCGTTCGGAACAGACTGCGCGGTGGCGGATCGATGCCGGAAGTGTCCGGCCGCTCACTGCATTTCGAAGCCGTGGCAGCAGGGAGGTGATCGTGCTGCCGGTCAGTGGCCGGCTTCGGCCATGCAGTCGGCGACACGCTGTCGCATCATTTCTGCCAGTTCGTGATCATTGGTTCCGGTGCGGAGCTGTTCCCGTTCTTCGTCCGTCAGCGGATGACCATAGACAACCGTCACTTTTCCCGGTCGAATCCACGCAGATCCGACCGGCATGAGTTTTCCGGTGCCGACGATTCCCACCGGATACACCGGCAGATCGGTGCGGCGGACCAGCGACAGGAATCCTCGGTTGAAACGCACCATCTTTCCGCGTGTGCGTTCACCTTCCGGAAAGATTCCCACCAGGAATCCCCGGTTCATGTGGTTGATGGCAGCCCGAATCGTGCTGCCGCGGAACGCCGTCTGATTCACCGGGACCACGTATGTATGGCGAAGAATCCAGCCCAGCACCGGAACGCGGAACAGGCCGTCTCGCGCCAGAAACGACACAGGACGCCGCAGAGGAAAGGCGGCGACGAGTGGGTCCAGATAACTTTCGTGATTCAGCAGCAGCAGCCCGCCTTTGGTATTGTCGATGCGGTCCGTGCCAATGGAATGAGTGCGAACCCAGAAGACGAAAAACGGTGTCAGGACGATGTGCGCGAATCGCCAGAAGGCGTTGCGCTTCAGCCACGCCGTGTGTGCGGCCGGGACGGTCGAGGAGGACGGAGAGACGGTTTTCGACATGCCGAAAATAGTAAAAGTCCCCGCGGCGATTGCGAAATCCGAAGTGCGAAAAATCGATCGGTCCGGCCGGAGATCCTGGCGTTCAGCGATGGGGCCGATCGGTCGGATCCGGCACCGAATGCGGCTCGACGTTCGCATCCGGACCGGACGCGTGATCGTCTGTGACGAATACGGCCAGAGCGCCCAGAGGGATATCGAGCCAGCCGGCGTTTTTGTCGATGGCCGCGTTGATTTTCTTCGCGATCCGCGGGCCCCGGGTGGCCGCCTGGCGGTTGATCAGTGACCGCAGCGAACGTCCGAACTCGCGGGCGGCCGCTCCGCCGACATGACTGAGTCGTCTCAGGGAAAACCCCGTGACATGCAGGGAGATGGTGTCGACACGCGGCCGCAGACGCAGACAGCGCGACCCGTTCCGTTCAGCAATTCGGCGGGCCAGACGGACCGTCGCAGTCAGTGACACGTCAGCGATGGCATCGCCCGAAACGCTGTACAGACGCGTTCCGTGAACCCAGTTCTGCAGCCATCCCCGCACGTGCAGCCGGGCGGCGGCGTCCACCCGGTACCGGCTTTCTGCGGAGTCCTGTGACGGCAGGCGGACTGCCCGGATTGTGAAATGCCTGTTCGGATCGCGCAAACGAATTTCCGCCCGTCTCCAGATTCCGTGGGGCACCTGTTTCCAGCGCCGCCTGGTGCGGATGACTCCGCGATCCATCCTCACACTGACTCCGGACTGGACACGGCGTGTCTGCCCCCAGTCGCCATCGTCGATCCAGACTTCGGGAATGGCCGCCAGCAGAACACTGCGAAGCAGAGCCGTCGCCTGGGGGGTCAGCTCCTTCGTGCCATCGGTCGGCTGCGGAGCCGCCGGAGAGGACGCTTCCGCTGAGGTTCTGACTGCCGTCAGAAGCACGGTTCCAGCGGCCAGGAGAATTCTGAGAGTGATCACGAAACGGAATCTCGGTAGGAACGGCATCGTGAAAAGAGCTGCCGATCAGCAGTGACAGGGGACACGGCCGACGGGGCGACGGAGTGATGAGCTGAGGACAGGGATGAGCTGAGGGTGAAGACGGAGCGGACGTGCAGGGTGGCAAAGCATGGTGGTGCGGCCGGACCGATGGAATTCCCTGTGGGGACCGTACCGGGGGGCTGCTGAGGGCGGAAGGAATCGTATCACCGGACGGAGTGATCGGGAAAGACGGCTGCGAGGCGGTTCCGGCGGGAATCCGTCGAGCCTGTCGAAAAGCAGGCCGATGGCGGTGGACAAGAACGGCAGGGACGGTACATGTGGGACGTGGTCACATCCTGTCGGCGGCCAGGGTTTCGGACGGCGGTTGACAGGGGCGGATGTGAGGCACGACACGCGACAGGACACACGATTCAGGCCGGCGGCACCGGCCTGCTGGCGTCGATCGGGTAAGCATGTCTCTATGAGCGATTCGTCTGAAACATCGGCTGCTGTGCCGGAAATCGACTGTCGGCAGTCCGATGCCGACAGGGTTTTTCGGCGTCTGAGAGAAAAACTGAGTCCGCGCGGTGATGTGGTGTCGGAAGAGGGGCGTCGGCGGACCATTGAGCTGTTCGGGGAACCGCTCAGTCCGCGGGATGTGGTGCGGCGCATCTGCGATGACGTGCGCACGCGGGGGCTGGACGCCGTTCTGGAATACACGAAGAAACTGGACCGGTGCGAACTCACGAAAGACACCCTGCGGGTGCCCCAGGAAGAACTGGAACAGGCGGTTGCCCAGGCGGATGAGGAGTTTCTCAGCACGGTTCGGACGATTCGCGACAACATTCGGGAATTCCAGTCGGCCGTTTTGCCGCAGGACGCGGAGGTGCGGCGTCCGGCCGGCGGCGGTGAGATTCGGCTCAGACAGCGTCATCTGCCGATGAAGCGGGTGGGAATCTGTGTTCCTGGCGGAGCGGCCGCCTATCCCTCGACGGTTCTGATGACGGCGGTGCCGGCAAAAACCGCGGGGGTGGAACAGATTGCCGTCGTGGTTCCTCCCACACCGTTCGGAGCGTGGAATACGGACATTCTGGCGACCTGTTTCGAAGCCGGGGTGACGGAGGTGTATCGCATCGGCGGGGCTCAGGCTGTGGCCGCTCTGGCCTGGGGCATCGACGGGATTCCTCGCGTGGACAAGATTGTGGGACCGGGGAATCTGTTCGTCGCTCTGGCCAAACAGCATGTGTTCGGCGATGTGGACATCGACAGCATCGCCGGTCCGAGCGAAGTGGTGGTCATTGCTGATGAAACGGCCCGGCCGGACTTCGTCGCCGCTGATCTGATTTCTCAGGCCGAACACAGTCCCGGTTCCGGCATCCTGCTGACATGGCATGAACCGCTGATCGGGCAGGTGCAGGAGGAGCTGCGCCGGCAGCTTGCCTGTCTGCCGCGAGGTGATCTGGCGCGGGCCAGTCTGCGGGACTACGGAGCCCTCATTCTCACACGCGATGCCGCTCATGCCGCCCGGCTGACCGACCGGCTCGCTCCGGAACACCTGCACATTTCCATGTCGGATCCGGAACCGATGCTTCGTGCGGTGCAGAATGCGGGAGCCGTGTTTCTGGGGCATTTTACGCCGGTGGCTCTGGGCGACTACGTGGCCGGGCCGTCTCATGTGCTGCCCACCGGCGGAACGGCGCGGTTTTCCAACGGGCTGGCGTCGACCGATTTTCTCAAACGCAGTTCCGTGATCGAATACGACCAGGCCGCCCTCAGGGCCGATGCCGATCATGTGCGGCTGATGGCAGATCGGGAAGGACTCACTGCGCACAGCGCCAGCGTGACGGTTCGCCTGCAGGGTCGGGAGTCATGATGGTTCGCTCGGCCGTGACGATCAGTCTGGTGGAAGAAGCCCGCGGCGGGCCGTTCGTGTTTCACGGCAGCCTCGAAGACGCCTGCCGGCAGGCGGCCGAACTGGGGTTCGACGCCATCGAACTGTTTGCTCCCTCGGCCGCTGCCATTCAGGATCTGCCGCTGCGGCGGCTGCTGGCAGAATATCACCTGCGGCTGGCTGCTGTGGGAACCGGAGCCGGAATGGTGCGGCATGGTCTGCATCTTTGTGATCCGGATGCAGACCGTCGGCAGGCTGCTGAGCGGTTCATTGCCGACATTATCGAAGCGGCTGCCGTTGTGGATGCTCCGGCCATCATCGGTTCGATGCAGGGGCGCTGGGAGGCGGCCGAGGGGCGTGATGCGGCGGTGGGGCGGCTGAGGGCGGCGATGGAGCGTCTGGGGGCAAGGGCCGCCGGACACGGGCAGAAGCTGATTTACGAACCGCTGAACCGGTATGAGACGAATGTGGCCGTGACTCTGGAACAGGGAATGCAGCTTCTGGATCCGCTGCCGGACGAACATGTCGTGCTGCTGGCCGACCTGTTTCATATGAACATTGAGGAAGCCGATCCCGCACAGGCTCTGCGCCGGGCCGGCCAGCGTGTGGGACATGTCCATTTCGTCGATTCCAATCGCCAGGCGGCCGGCCGGGGACATCTCAATTTTCACGCGATCGCCGATGCACTTCGGGACATCGGTTACGGCGGGTACGCGTCGGCGGAAGCGTTTCCGGTACCGGATTCGCGGACGGCGGCCGCACAGACCATGGAAATGTTTTGTGGCGTCTTTCGCTGACCGTTCCGGGCGGCAGCGACTGTTCAGGGGGAGCATGCAATGCTGAAATCAGAACTCATCCATCCGGACATCACGAAAGTCATTGCTCAGGCCGGTCACAGTTCCCGCATTCTGATTGCAGACGGGAATTACCCGGCGTCGTCGGCCATTGGTCCGAACGCGGCCCTGGTGAGTCTCAATCTGGCCCCCGGACTGGTCACGGTGGCGCAGGTTCTGAAAGTGCTGCTGACGGCTGTTCCTGTGGAGGCGGTCAACACGATGGGAATGCCGGAGGATGATCCGCATCGGCTGGATGCGGATCCTCCGGTGTGGGAGGAATACCGCGGGATTCTTCGGGATGCGGGTCTGTCGCTGTCACTGGAACCCATTCAGCGGTGGGACTTTTACGATGCGGTGGCGTCCCGCGATCATGTGCTCACGATTCAGACGGGAGACCAGGCTCTGTGGGCCAATCTTCTGCTGACGGTTGGTGTGCGGGAATCCGGTTCGTAGAGACCGTTTTTCGCACAGTGCACAGGCTGCGGCCTGTGCCGCAGACGGGAATTCCGGGGAATTGGCTTTGAGTCATTCGTCGGGACGCCGATACACTGAGCGCCCCTGACGACCGGCCCGGGGAAAAGCCGGTCGCGTGTCTGCAGCGTCTTTCGGGAGAGTTCCCATCATGGCCGTGCGCACCTGTCTGATGGTTCTGCTGAGTGCGATATCGTGCGTCACGGTGTCGGGAGCGGAGCAGCTTCGATGGAAACTGTCCATCGGCGATGTGCTCACTTACAACGTGCAGAACACGATGGAAACCGAAGCGGTCGTGTCAGGGACCCGGTCCCGCAGCAGCATGACGCAGACGATGCGGATGGTCTGGAAGGTGACGGACCGTGCCGCTGACGGCAGCATGGTGCTGTCTCAGGTGATTCAGCAGATCATTGTGGAAATGAAACCGAACGGTGTGGACACCATTCGCTTCGATTCGGCATCGCGCGACATGCCGGATGACCCCATCGTGCGGTCGCTGGGCCATGTGTTCAACCGGATCGTCGATCAGGAATTCGTCGTGCGGATGGCGCCGACCGGACGGATTCTGGATGTCCGCATTCCACCGGGCCTGCTGACGGCACTGAAAACGGCCGCGGCCGGGACGCCTGCCGGGCTGGACGATGATGCACTCCGTCAGATGCTTGCACAGACGTCCGTGCTGCTGCCTGCCGATGCCGTGAACATCGGTGATCAGTGGGACAGCCGCCAGACGATCGAGCTGCCTCTGGCGACTCTGGAAATGTCGGCCCGAATGACCTGGACGGGCCGCGGCGCCGATGGGCTGGCCGAAATCCGTTACGAACCGTCGATTCGTCTGGAACCGCGCGACGATTCGCCCGTGCGGGTCATGCTGAGAAAATCCAGCGGCAGCGGTCAGGTCCGCTTCGACATGGAACGAGGCCGTGTGACTCAGATGGAGCTGAATCTGAACATGAACATGGAGACTGTCATGCGCGGCCGAACGGTGAATCAGGACATTCAGCAGCGCACCGTGATGGTTCTGGATGAGTCCCGCTGATTCGCAGCAGGCGGCCGTTCTGCCGTTGTGCATTCCTGACCGCATGGGGAGTTCCGCGACAGGAACTCAGGAGACCGGTTCCGTTGAAACGCATCTTTCTGACGATGGGCATTCTGGCCAACATCACTTTGATGTATGCCGTGCATCGGGGGCTGGGGATCGAAAACGCGGCCGATCAGTCTGTCGCCGTCCAGAGGCAGATCGGACAGCACATGCTCATCGGTCTGGGAGCCCTGACGTTCGCCACACTCGTCCATGCCCTGTCGTTCACCTGGTTCATGGGAACGGGACGGTTTCTGGAAGAAACGAGCCGCGCTTATTCTCTGTCGGCCGAATACTGTGAACGCAGTCGTCGGATGAAATATGGTCTGCTTCCGGGAATGACCGTCTCCCTGCTGCTGATGGTGGCGACCGGTGCCCTGGGAGCCATCGCCGATCCGGTCACGTCGGTGTCCCTGTCGCCGGTTCTGGGAATGTCGGATGCGGCCATTCATCGGACCGGTGCCCTGATCATGCTCGGAGTGAACATCCTGGTCACGTTTCAGGAGTATCTGGCGGTATCGGCAAATGCCGACATCGTGGACCAGGTTCTGGGAGAGGTCCGTCGCATTCGTGTCGAACGCGGGCTGCCGGTCGAATGACAGGCCGGCACCGCCGGCGCAGCGGCCACGAAGAATCGGTCCGGGCCGGCTGCCGACCGGCAGATTCGGCAGATGACCGGGCGCCCCGGCGAAAAACGGAATCGGCCGGCTGTCGGGCAGGGGCCCCATCCGGACGGCAGCGTCCGGGGTACGGATTCGCTCTTCTGGACGAATGCCGTCCCGCTTAGATTGCAGCGGCTGTGCGGAACGTGTGGCACCGCTCCTTCTGGATTCTTTCGGAGACGTGGAACTGGTTTGTTCTGTTCCTGCCGGCATTTCGAGACGATTCGGGCTGTGTCTTTGATCACCGTGATCATCGTCGCAGACGCTGCCGGTGTGCCGACATCGACTGTGGCCACGGCGCAGACGCTGACGGCTGACGCGAACCGGTCCTCGCAGAACGGAGGGCCGTTGCCCGCCGTGGACAGGACCGGAGGCGAACGGCCGTCGGTTCTGGTTCTGACTCTCCGCGAGGCCATCCAGGCGGCTCTGGAACGCTCGGACATGGTACGGGTGCTTCAGGGCAGTATTCGGCTGGCATCGGATTCGATCTACGATGCCATGATCGCCGAATGGGAAACCCGGGCGGCGGAGGGGCGTTTTCAGCCTTCCATCAGGGCCCGCGTCGAAGGCAGCCGCGTCAACGAACCACCGAATGCCTTCTTCGGACCGGGACTGGCGGCCCCCACCCGGCGAGACACCCTGGATCTCAGCCTGCGGCTCACAAAGCCGCTGAGAACCGGAGGGGAACTCAGCATGGGCATCGAACCGCCTCTGGCCTATCTGTATTTTCCGAACGGAGTGGATCCAGGAGAGTTCAATCCCGCGTGGTCATCTGCGTACGTATTCCGTTTCCGACACCCGCTGCTGCGCGGAGCCGGAAAGAATGTGGCGACGGCCCCCATTCAGATCGCACAGACCCGCACAGGTCAGTCGCACTGGGCCGTCCGACAGCAGCTCAACGGACTGATTCGCAGTGTGATCGAAGCCTACTGGAATCTGTACGTCGCTTACGTGGAACAGCAGACGCTGGAAGCGGTCATCCCCATGGCGGAAGAAAGCGTGCGCATCGAAAAACTGCGGTTCCAGGCGGAACAGACGATCTACGCAGATGTGGCCCGGGCGGAGTATCAGCTTGAAAATCTCCGTATGAACGCCGTGCGGGCCCGGGCGGAAATCCGTCGACGGACTCTGCAGCTGAAACAGCTTGTGGGCGGGGCCCGCCGCATGGAACCGCTTTTGTTTCCTCGGGACGTTCCTCTGCAGACGCCTCCGGATCCCGACGCTCAGCATCTGGTGCTGACGGCTCTGCAGCAGCGTCCGGAACTCAATCAGCTTCGCGATGTGGTGCGCCAGCGTGAAGTGGAACTGACCGTGGCCCGAAATCGGGTTCTGCCGCAGATGGATCTGCTGGCGGACTACCGCAGCAATGGTCTTCAGGAGCGGTTCGATACGTCTCTGGCGCAGACACAGCGATTCGATTACACCACCTGGACGCTGGGACTGCGTATGGATGTTCCGCTGGGAAACCTGACGGCACGCAGCCGGCGACATGCAGCGGAGGTGCGGCTGGCACGGGATCGACGCCGCCTGCAGGCTCAGGAAGAAGTCGTGACCTTCGAAATTCTGCGGCTGCATTCCGATCTGCGGGCCGCCTGGGAGCGCTTCCGAATCGCGTCCCGACAGGCAGCATCCGCTCAGCAGTGGCTGCGGCTGACACGCATTCGTTACGAAAATCCCCCGCCCCGAAACAGTGACCGCAACTGGATGCTGGTGGAACTGGTGGATTTCCAGAGGGCCATGACCGCCTGGGTCGATGCGGTCCGGACGTCGGGGGAGGCCATTGCCCGCTACAATGTGCTGCAGGCCCGGATCGATGAAGCCGCAGGAACCGGTCTGGCACGATGGGCCACGTTCCGTGAACCGGAAACCGCCGATGCGGCCGCCGGACCGATCCTGTCGGGCCGATACGGCCACGCCCTGCCTGCTCCGGCGCGGCAATGAGAGAAAACGGTAGTCGGTTCCGGAAAGATGCCTTCTGTTCGGCAGTCGGCAGCCCCGTGCCGGAAGTCGAACGGCGGTTGCAGACGGACAGCAGGAAACCGCCGGCAGTCTCAGGAGAAATCACGGCCATACGTTTTACCACCAGAATTCCGTCCGCATGTAACGCATGGCCCGCAGGGCCAGCGTCAGCCCCATGGGATTGCGGCCGCGTTCAATCCGGCCAAATCCCGTCATTCCGGATTTGAGACGTCCATCCGGATTGTCGATGTGGCAGTGCACGGTAACGGTGCTGCCGGTCGTTCCTGGTTTCTGTTCTGCAGCCGGTGAAATGTTCCGTACGGTGGCCCGAAACGTTTCAAACGGAATGGCGCGGGCTTTCAGTTCCACCGCCTGACCAGGCCGGACGGCTGCCGCATCTTCTTCGGGAACGGCGATTTCCACCCAGGACGTGGTCGGGTCTTCAATCGTGCACAGGACCGTGTCGCGGACAAGAACCTGACCGATCCGTTCGCGCAGCCGGGAAGCGGAAAGGATTCCTTCTGTGGAAGCCCGGATGACCAGACGTTCCTGCTGCTGCAGAAGGTATTCGAGCTGGTGAGCGATCCGCTGTCGCCGGGCCCGTTCGGCCTGAATGTCTTCCGGTCGGCTGCCGGCTTCCAGCAGGGCCAGTCTGCGACGGGCATCTTCCAGTTCCTGCCGTCGGCGGAGGATTTCCGCTTCCTTGCTGCGGACCCCGGTTGCCTTCCGGGCTTTCAGAGCGGCCTGTTCCTGAGCCACACGGGATTCGGCCGTCAGAATATCCATTTGGAGGGCCTGAAGCTGAACGCCGGCCAGAGCTCCCTGGCGGTACAATTCTTCCGCCCGACGGTAGCTCTGCCGGGCGAAATCGACGGCCGCCTGGGCACTTCGGAGTCGGTGTTCGAGAACAAGCAGGTTCTGGCGGTGTGCCAGACGGGCCTGCTCCAGTTCTTCCTGTCCCGCAGCATACCAGTGTTCGATTTCCCGCACGCGGGCTCGCTGCGCAAGGAGTTCTTCCTGACGCGGTCCCGCTTCCAGACGGGCCAGAATGGCATCGACTTCGGCCAGTTCGTCGCGGGCCGTCCGGATCTGCTGTTCCAGTTCCGGAGAATGCAGACGCACGATCACATCACCGGCACGGACCTGCTGACCGTCTTCCACCGGAACCTCACTCACGATTCCTGTGACCGGAACGTGCTGCTGCACCACCTGACCGGGTCGGACTTCAAACGGACCGGATGTCGTCCGGCGGACGGGGACGGCGAACAGAAGCAGAAACAGAGCCGCAGCGGCGGCTCCCCACAGGGCCGTTCTTCCAGGACGCTGTTTGATCATGACTATCGGCTCACTTTGAAACAGACCTTTGAAAACACGTTTCATTCCAAACATCAGAAACAGGCAGATCAGAAACAGACCCGTGATTCCGAATTCACTGCTGAGAAACCCGAAGAAGCGGACCAGGATCATGTTCAGCAGGCCAATGGCGAACACCCAGCAGAACAGACCGTACAACAGCAGTGTGCGCCCCTGAGGAATCGGGGAAGGGCGTTTCGCGCCCCACAGGATCCACCGGAGATGGGCCATCCAGTACTCCAGACCCCGTTTGCGGAGATTGGGAATCGCCAGCCAGTCGGCCAGAAGGTAGTACCCGTCCAGACGCAGCAGAGGATTGAAGTTCAGCAGACTGCGGCCGCCGCAGACCGTCAGAACGACCAGAGCCATCTGATTGAGCAGGACTCCGGGAACCGTGATACGCCACACGAGCACGGCCACAGCCCACAGACACAGATCCGCGAAGCCTCCGGCCAGGGTGATCAGCAGACGTTTGCTGCGGTCCGGAATCAGCCAGGCATCTGACACGTTGCAGTACATGCACGGAATGAAAAACATGAACAGCACGCCGGTTTCGTGGACCTCCCCGCCGAAGTGTCGGCATGTCAGTCCATGAGCGGCTTCGTGGACCGCAGTGGCTGCCAGAACGGCCAGCGTGAACAGAACGACCGAACGGACGCTGAGAAGCTCGGGCAAAGCACCCAGCAGCAGGTTTCCGGAGGAAAGGGAAATGGCCAGAGCCGTCAGCATCACCAGAACGGCGATGATGATGAACGGACGGGTCCACACCCAGCGGAGACGAGGTTCGGCCCAGGCGAAGAATCGATTCGGATCGAACAGGGGAACACGGAAGAACAGAACACTCTGACCCTGCAGCCGTCGCGGCGGTGCAGGCGGCGACGAATCTGCAGGCTCCGCCGATGGACCTGCCTGTCGCGGCTTCCGTGATTCCAGCAGTCCCATCCGGTCGGCCGTGCTGATGAACTGTTCGATTTCCTGTACGTCAGCAGGTTCACCGAACTGTTCTTCGAACTTTCGTCGCAGCCGGCGCGGACTGCGTCGGCCGTTGAGCTGTTCCAGCAGCCAGGCTTCCTTCGGTCCGAGACTGAAATAGGTCCGGGCGGACGGAAGTTTCACGACACATTCGGACGGCGAGATCCGGCGAATGTTCAGGTCGTCACGGCGTCGAGGGCGGACGGTGTCGCTGCGGGCCACGGGATATCTCCGGTCGTTCCGAGAACCGCTCAGACAGGAACCGGACAGGCCTGCCCGACACGGCCGGCGATTCGGAAAGCTTCCTCACGGTTCGGCCCCTTCAGCAGAATCCGCTGGCTTTCCTCTTCATTCAGCAGAACAACGAAATAAGGCAGGTTGTCCCGCAGACAGCGGGCCGCCCGGTGATGACCGTCGATGAGTGTGTTGCCGTGGGACACCGTGCCGTCGGGTTCCGGATACCACATCTGGGCGATGATGCCGGGAAAGGAAGGATCCACGTGATCCACGTGTTCCGGATAGATGTGAGTCGTATCGACGCTGTATTTCACGTCTTCCGGGTCGAGTTCGACCGGAAGCCTGCCGTCGGCAACGATTTCCCGGGCCAGATCCACGTCGAATTTGTAGACGCTTTTCGAATACCGAAACGTTTCCGATCCGGTGCGGCAGTGCGGGCAGTCGGGATTCCTGCGAGTTTTCTTTGTTGAACCTGACATGGAAAATGTCCTGTTGACAGACGGGAACAGAAATTCAGGGACCGGTGAACGGTCAGAAAGGAAGCAGGGAAAACGGCGGTCCGGACACAGAAGTCCGAACCGCACATCTCCACTGCGGATCTGCCTGCCGGATGTCACAGACACGAAGACGAAACAGATGTCATCGATCCGGACATCGGGCAGACCGGTATCCCATTACCACTTCCGCCGATTGCGGCGCTTCGAAGACTCCTTGTCGCTGGACTTCTTCGAGGATCCCTTGTCGCTGGACTTCTTCGAAGATCCCTTGCGGCTGGACTTCTTCGAGGATCCCTTGCGGCTGGACTTCTTCGAGGACCCCTTGCGACTGGACTTCTTCGAGGACCCCTTGCGACTGCTTCCTCGATCGGACTGCTTGTCGGACTGCGGATCATCGTTGGGATCATCGTTCGGGTCTTCGGCACACGGGTCGTCGTTGGCCCAGTCGTTCGATCCGGCGTTGTTCGGATCATTGGGGCCACCCGGGTAGTAGTGGCTCTGTGTGGCGTCGTCCCAGACCATTTCCTGCATCCACCAGAACGCGGTCGGGACAACGCGGTCCTCGAGCCGTGTGATGCGGAATCTGGGAGTGTCTTTGCTGCGTTTTGCCATGAGGACACGATTCCTGTAGAGAGAGAGTCGGATGAACTGCGGACACCGGGACAGACCGTGCGGTCCGGAGTCCAGGCGTTTCGCACCATGGGCCGCTCTTTGTTCACATGGCATGCCGTTGAATTCGCGGTCGCGGAAAGTGGCTGCAACATGTGTTCTGATAGTGGTTTGCGTCAGGCGGGGCAGAGAGGCGTCCGGACGGCGGTGTTGCCCTGGGGCAACAGGTGAGGCCGGAAACCGTCATGCCGGACCGTTCGTTGCCGGGACGCAGCATCGTATGCGGCCAGGGCTGTTTCATGTGTCGGACGGATCGTATGATTCGATCGGCCGCAGGATGCGGATGTTGCACGGCGGCATCCGGTCTGCGACATTCGGGAACACGGGCCGTCCGGTCTGGGGATCGGGAATTGCCGAACGGTGAGCAGATCACCAGGACGGAACAGCAGGACAGTCGCCAGGACAGATCACCACAGAAGCGAGGGAAGGCGTCTGGCCGGCACCATGTCACAGCCGCTGCAGGATGTCACTGTCATCATTCCGGCGCTCAACGAAGAACGTTCTCTGCCCCATGTTCTGCATCATCTGCCTCCCGTGGGAAGCGTGATTGTGGTTGACAACGGGTCGACCGATGGCACGGCCGCCGCCGCCCGGCAGGCCGGCGCCCACGTGGTGACCGAACCGCGCCGCGGCTATGGGGCCGCGTGTCTGGCGGGGCTGGATGCGATGCGTCGACTGCAGGATGCGGATGATGGTGCCACGAACATCGTCGTGTTCCTGGACGCCGATTTCAGCGACGACCCGGCCGAACTGCCCGACATCACAGCGCCCATTTTTCAGGACCGGGCCGATCTGGTAATCGGCACGCGTCTGGCCGGTCGTGCCGAACCCGGATCCATGACACCTCAAAGCATCTGGGGAAACCGACTGGCCTGTTTTCTGATGCGGCTCCTGTTCGGTGTCCGGTATACAGATCTGGGGCCATTCCGCGCGATCCGACGGACATCGCTGGACAGGCTGGGAATGTGCGACACGGATTTCGGCTGGACCGTCGAAATGCAGATCAAGGCTGCTCAGCAGGGACTGCGGATCGAAGAAGTTCCGGTGTCCTATCGGCGCCGAATCGGTGTCAGCAAGATCAGCGGGACCGTGATCGGGACGGTGCGGGCCGGATGGAAGATTCTGTATCTGATCGCCCGTTACGGAATTCTGAAAACATCCGCATGACCGTCCGGCAGCCGCCTGCCGGACGTGTCAGACCGCCGACAGCGATCTGTCATCCGGACCGTGCTGGTTTTCGGCAGCGCAAAAAAAATCCGGATGAACCTGTCGAGCAGGTCATCCGGACACAAGGTGCCACGGACACAAGGTGCCACGCATTTGTCCGAACGGACCGGGTTACTCCCTGTGATCGGAGCCTCCTGATGTTCCGCTGCCGGCCGCTTCGCCGCCTCCGGCATCCGCACTGCCCGAACCAGCATCCGATGCGGAACCGGAATCCGACGCCGCGCCACCGGAATCCGATGGCGCATCGCCGCAGCCTGCCACGAACACCGTGCCCAGCACAGCAGCGGCCAGCGTGAGTGTGGCGGAATGTCTGAACAGTTTCCCGAGAAGTGTCATTTTGGAATCTCCTGAAAGGAACGGGGACCTGCCCCGAAAGGAAGTTTCGGAAGAGTGACCGAACGATTCCGGGTTTTCAAGCTGGCGCGGACGTGCGCTGTCCGGTTGCGGTGCACGAATGGCACTTCCCATGAGACACGCGGGCGTTCGGGACGCCATCAGGCAACAGGAAGCCTGAAAATGGGCGTACAGGGAAGCCTGGGACGACTGCCCTGCGGCCAGGCGGCCATGCGGCGCTGGCGCCAGACGGTGGCAGTACCGGTCGGCGGCTTTGCCGTGGGTGGCCGAACGTGGCCCGTCTTCCGGGG
>WFTL01000094.1 GCA_015485495.1 Planctomycetaceae bacterium | reverse complement strand
TCGACGCATTCATCACCGAAACGGTCGAACCGATTCGAGAACGCTTTCGGGATGATCTGACCGCGGATGCCGAAGACGTCGTTGTCTGACCAGCGGCCGGGCCGGCACGACGACCAGGTCGCCCTGCACTGCTGAGACGTTCTGGACAGGCGCTGGTCGGTCAGTCGCTGTCGTCCAGGAGGTTCCAGCACACAGGCGGCTTCCGTGGCGGAAGGCTGTGTTCCGCCACATGGGCCACTTTCAGCAGCACTTGTTCTTCCCAGTGCCGGCCGATGGCCTGCAGGCCGACAGGCAGCCCGTCGGGAGTGAATCCTGCCGGGAAAGAAATGGCCGGCAGGCCGCACAGGTTGCCTGGGATCATGTAGTGCATCAGGCTGGTAACTGTGTACAGGTCGGATTCGCCCGTGGTTTCGCTTCCGGGTGTCAGCCGCGGAGCCGGGCAGGCGGTGGCGGGAGTGACCACCACATCGACTTCAGACAGGACGCGATTCCATTCGGCCAGGGCCTGAGTCCGAATGCGCTGAGCCCGCAGGTAGTCGGCTTCGGTAAACTGTTCGGCCAGAGCCAGGTTGATGCGGGTGGGCAGAGCGAAGTCGCGGCGGTGTGCGGCCAGACGGTCCTTCATGGCATCCCGCATTTCGGAAAGAATGGTCACCGCGTGGGCCAGCCTGGCTTCTTCCAGGCCGTCGATCCGGACTTTGACCAGGCTGGCCCCGGCAGTCTCCAGGTCCTTCAGCCGCTGTTCACAGACGGATACGATGTCCGTGTCGGCATCCTGAAACCACGGCTCGTAGATGCCGATACGGATCCCGGACAGGTCGGGAGCGTCCAGACCGGCCAGAGACACGTCCGGCTGATGGCCGGTGATCGGGTCGCGCTGTTCCGGACCGGCGCAGATGGCATAGCCGATGGCCACGTCGCGAACGGATCGTCCCAGGGGCCCCACGTGTCCCACGCTGTGGCACAGTCCGGCACTGCCTCCCCCGCTGATCCGGCCCCAGGTGGCCTTCAGACCGACGACACCGCACAGGGCCGCCGGGACACGAACCGATCCGCCTCCATCGGCACCGATGGCCAGGGGCACGATCCCGGCGGCGACCGCGTTTCCACAGCCGCTGGATGATCCGCCGGTGTCGTGTTGAAGGTTCCATGGATTTCTGGCGAATCCGTAATGAGGATTGTTGCCCTGGGGAGCGATGCCGATTTCGTACATGTTCGTCTTGCCGACCAGCAGTGCGCCGGCCGCTCTTAGGCGCGCCGCCACATCGGAATCTCGCTGAGCCGGTTCCCGTCCCAGAAACACGGTTCCCACGGTGGTGGGATATGGTTCCAGATCCATCTCATCCTTGATGGCCACGGGAACTCCTTCCAGCACACTGCGGGCTGTTCCGTCGGCCAGACGCCGGGCACTTTCAGCGGCCTGGCGGAACACATCGTTCGGATGGCAGGAGATGATGGCCCGCAGCGGCGGGGTCAGCCGGTCGGATGCTTCGATGGCTTCAACGACACGGCGGGCAACCTGTTCCGGCGACACTTTGCCGGAACGGTACGCCCGGGCGAAGTCGACAACCGTGGGCAGGCCCTCAGGTTCGTTCGGGCTGCGGTGATCGGCTGCGGCCGCCGCGGCGGAATCGGCCAGACGGATTCCGTCTTCCGGGGACCAGGGCTGTGAGGGAGCCGCTTCCGGCAGGGGCGGGTGCCCGGTGGGCTCCACGTTCGGTTCCAGAAGGCGGAATGCCTTCATGCCGGAGGATTTCAGCAGGCCGGGCACAAGCAGCCGGCGTGTCAGCCGGTTTTCCAGAAGCGCGGTGAAGATCTTCAAAGGCAGGCCGGACAGACGCGGTGCTTTGACACGCTGCAGGTTGTAGGTCATGAAAACGCCTCTGTGCAGCGCCCCGTGCGTAACGGGACCAGACTGTAACGGAATCAGATCAGAATCCGGTGGGCCACCGGGTTGTGGGACGGAGCGCGGCGCGTCGCTCACGCATGCTGCGTGCTGTAACAGGACCGGTGCACATCTGTGAGCACCCGTAAAGAAAGTGAGCACCTGTGAAGAAACCGGTCGCGTGTGCCGTGCCTTCGAATTGGATGTTTGGCTGCGGTGGTTGGCTGAGACCATGAAAACAGATTGTTGCTGCCCGAATGAAGGGGACGCAAGCGTGTGGAGCGGCCGCGGGGAAAGGAAGAGAATGATTCGATGTGACTGCTGCGGCAGACCGGGACATCGGACCGTCGAGATGGTGTCGCTGGTGCGTTCGGTTCGATGTATCGCCGCTGGTGAACATCGGGAAGCGGGAACGGGCGTCGGTTCAGTCAGAGGGAACGGTGCTTTCGTTCCCTGGGAGGCTCCGGTAGCATGTTTCGGATGGTTTCCGGTGCGGTCAGTGGAATGCAGTGCTGCGATTCGGGTCCTCGAATCGGCCGGATGATGGATTCGTTGTTGCCCAGGAGAGTTGCTTCATGATTCGTTTGTCGCGTCGAAACCGCGTTCGGGAAACCTGCGTTCTGATTCTGCTGATCACTGTTTTTGCAGAGTCTGCCTGGGCCGGATCGTTCGAAGCCGGATATGCGGAAGCCGACATCACGCCTCCTGCCGGACTGCCCATGTGGGGGTACGGAGCCCGGCATGCGGCGAAAGCCACAGGGACGATGGATCCTCTTTCTGCCCGCGCGGTGGTGATTCACGCCGGTGACGGGAAGCTGGCCATTGTGGGGCTGGATCTGGGACGAGGCCCGACGGCTCCCATGATGAAGCAGATTCGCCGGCAGATTGCCGAGCAGGCCGGCATTGAGCATGTTCTGATTTCCGGCAGTCACACTCACCATGGCCCGGTGATCGAACTGACGGACCGCGATGGTTATGGCCGCGGATCGTTTGATGAAGCTGTGGCATGGAGTCGGGACCTGCCCGGTCGGCTGGTGGATGTCATTCTGGAAGCGGATCGCAGCGCGAAGCCGGCTCGTATCGGTGTGGGGGTGCGGGACGATCTGAGCCTGAATCGCAACCGCCACACCAAACGGCAGCCTCCCACCACGGATCCGCGTCTGTCGGTGATCCGTCTGGACGACCAGGAGGGGCAGCCCATTGCTGTCATCGTCCGGTTTGCGGCCCATCCCACGATGATCGACGCCGCGGATCTGCGTTATTCGGGCGACTATCCGGGACATCTGGCGCGTCATGTTCAGAAGTCACTGCAGGCCGGCTGCGTGTTCATGCAGGGGGCTGCCGGTGACATGAGTACCCGACCGCCATCGGGGGTGAACGGGCCGCAGGCCTTCGGCACGCTGCTGGCTGAGAAAGTTCTGGAACTGGTGGAGTCCACGTCGACGGCTGTGCCGGAAACGCCGTCTGTCGCCGGTCGCGTCGATGCGTTTCAGTTTCGGTCGCGCGTCGATTTCCAGAATCCTCTGGTCGTGTTTCAGTATTCGGCCGCGTTTTTCCCGGAACTCATTCGCAACGCCGCTGAAGAGTTTTCAGACGGAATTCCGGCAGAACTGAACACTGTGGTGCTGAATGGAAACATCGCTCTGGTCGGTGGTTCCGGCGAATTCTTTCACCGGCATGCGGTTCGCCTGCGGGAACGCTGTTATCTGGATCACACGCTGTTCTTCGGGTACTGCAACGGGCACAGCCTGTATTTTCCCACGATCGAAGCGGTATCCGAAGGGGGATACGGGGCCGATGCTCCTGTGTCACCGGTCGAAATCGGTGCGGGGGAACGGATGCTGAACCGGGCGCTCATCAACATCTATGAGCTGACCGGCCGCCTGAACACGAACGTGTTTGGGGATGACTGAAGTCCGAACGCGACGGAAAGAGCTGTCGCGCCCGATCGGGAACCGGCTTCCAGGGGGCATCGCTCCTTTCGTGTCAGTCACGACAGACTGCGAGACGGAAAGCCCGTTGCAGACGGAACTTCGGTTCGTTCGCGGGAGATCGTCATCTGACCGACGCGAAATCGGTCTTTACGGTGTTGAGGCGAATGGATAGGGTCCCGCCCCGCCGAAAGGATCGGCTGGTCGGGCCAGGCCGGCTGGTGTGATCTCGCGAAAGGGACGCCGGATTCGGCCAAAACTGCCGAAACAGACGCATTGGCAGACGCAAATTGTCCCGAATCCGGTCGGAATCGGTGAAGAAACGATCAGAACGGCCGGGCACAGACGAATGAATCGACAGACGGCCGTTCCGTTCGGGCCGAACGGAACGGAGCTGTTTTCTTCCGGAAAGCGGCCGTCTTCGAGAGTCTCGGCGTGCCGAAACGGCTCCTCTTTTCCTGCAAAACGGAACCAGAACAGTGATTGCAGTCAGGGCTGAAAACGAACCGAATCGGAACGACGAAGGAAATTCTCCTGCTTCCTCTGAGCAGGACCAGGATGGCTATGAAGTGCGGCGAGCGATTCCAAAAAATGGAGACAGCTTCGTTGGCGGACTGGACATCCTCACGGTGCACCGCATGATCAGCGCGGAACAGATGAAACAGGATGGGGAGAACCGGGAATCGGCACAGGCCGGCATCCCTGGACCGGGCGGCGACGGTGCCTGATCCGCAAAAAAGAACGCTCCGCGGTTTCCGGTCGGACGGCAGGCCGCTTCCGGAAGTCAGTTTGTTTCACGTCCCTGCTTCCTTTCAGGAACCCCGTGTCTGTTCCGAAGAGCGACGACAGCGGCGCACGCTGGCTGTGGATGCTGAGTTCAGACAGAGTTTTCTCGGGAAAAGCGATGCATTCCTGGGAACACTGCTGAACCGGGATGCAACCTGCCGGACGGCTCCGATATCCTGTCCGCAACTCCTGAAGGGTCACCTGAACGGATCGCGTGTGTTCCGCCGGGTGCATTCAGGCAGCCGGCGTCCGGATCGACCGCCAGCGGGTTCGGACTGCGTCTGAATCGGCGCTGGCTGATGCGTGTTCATTCTGCAGGTGTCTTTCGGGCAGCTTTTTTTCACGGCAGCCCATCGGCTGACATTCTCGCACCGCACGACTGATCGTCGACACAGGCTCCCGATGGAAACGCGACGTCTGCTTCTGTTTCTGGCCCTGTCTTTCAGCTTCGTTCTGATCTGGACCCGTCTGTTTCCGCCTCCTCCCCCGCCAAAACCTCAGGCAGAACCGCCTGCGGGTGTGGCGGATGTCGAAGACGGCGGCCGCCGCGACGGGCAGGCGGATTCCGACCAGGGCGCTGCGGCTGCGGCCGAGGGGACGGCGGACGGTGTGGCAGAATCGGAAGTTCCGGACGACACTGCACAGGGTGACCCGGGTCAGGTGGTCCGTTATCCTCAGGAAACGGTCGTGCTGGGGTCTCTGGATCCGCAGGACGGGTACGCGGTTCAGGTGGAACTGACCAGCCGCGGCGCCGCCGTGGCTTCTGTGCGGCTGGCCGATCCCAGGATGAAGGACCTGGAAAACCGGGAGGAACAGGTTCAGATTCTGGGAACCAGTCTGTCGCCCCATGCGACGCTGCAGACGGCTTCGAATGAGGTGGATCGCCAGTTGAGCGATCTGCAGCCCGGCCTGTCTCTGGAAACGGTCGACTGGAAGGTCGCCGAACGGGGGCGTGATTCGGTGACATTCACGTATCCGTCACCGGATGGCCGGCTGGAGATTCGGAAAATCTATCATGTGCAGCGTCTGAAACGGGATGCGGAGGGCGCCGATCCGCTGCGGACGGATCCGGCAGCCTACACGATTCGGTGCCGGCTGCAGTTTCGCAATCTGTCGGCGCGGCAGCAGTCGATCGAATACACGCTGACCGGTCCCTGTGGCGTCATTCTGGAGAACACCGAACACACGCGCAAATTCCGTGACATCAAGCTGGAATTTGTCAACGCGTCCGGTTCCGAAGTGTTTTCGGCATCGGCCACGCAGGCACTGTGGACGGAGCTGCGGCGTCTGCACCCGGACTGGCCGGAACGGCAGCTCGATGAAGCGGTTGGTGAGGGCGAAGACAAATGGACGCAGCCGATTCGCTATGCCGGGGTGGACGTTCAGTTTTTCGCCGCCCTGCTGGCTCCGGACGACCCTCGGTCGGCGGAACAGCGGCTGGCACATCCTCGGATCGACCGGATCTGGCCCGTTCTTCTGGAACCGCGGCGCAACGCCAGCCTGGCGGACATCACATTCCGTCTGAAATCGACTCCCGTGGTGCTGCAGCCGTCCGGACAGGAAGGCGACATTGCAGAACACGGGTACCTGCTGTTTGCGGGGCCGAAACATCGGGCGCTGCTCGATCCGCCGCCGTTCGAAGCAGACCGGGTTCTGGATTACGGATCCTATTTCGGGTTCATCGCCCGCATTCTGCATGATGTGCTCAGTTTCCTGTATGGCGTGGGACTGCCCTACTGGCTGGCCATCATCTGCCTGACGGTGATTGTCCGCTGTTGTCTGTTTCCCCTGTCGCGCAAACAGGCGGTCAGTGCCGCCCGCATGAAGGAACTGCAGCCGAAAATCAATGAACTCAAACAGAAATACGGCGACGACCGCGAGAAGCTCGCTCGGGCGCAGATGGAGCTGTGGAGAAAATACGACATCAATCCGCTGGGCGGATGTCTGCCGGTGTTTGTTCAGTTTCCGGTATTCATTGGTCTGTACACGTGTCTGAATACGGCGGTCGATCTGCGGCTGTCGAGGTTTCTGTGGATCGACAATCTGGCAGCGCCGGACGCTCTGTTTCAGATGCCGTTTTCGCTGCCGTTTCTGGGGCAGGATTTCAACATTCTTCCCTGCATCAATGTGACGCTGTTTCTGGTGCAGCAGAAACTGTTCATGCCCCCGCCGACCGACGAACAGCAGGAACTGCAGCACAAGATGATGAATGTGATGACGATCCTGTTCGCCGTTATGTTCTGGCATGTGCCGGCCGGACTGTGTATTTATTTCGTGGCATCCAGCCTGTGGAGCATCGGGGAGCGGAAGCTGCTGGGCAGCGGACTGGTGACGAAGACACCGGCGGTGGCAGCGGACGGCGGCACACCGGGCGAATCATCGAACAACGGGCGCATTCAGAAGAACAGCCAGAAGAAGAAAAAGGCGGCTTCTGCGGACAAACCCGGCCGCCGGACGAAAGGGTTTCTGGAACGTCTTGTGGAAGCGGCCGAACAGGCCAAAGAACAGGCCGAACAGAACCGTCAGCGGTCCGGAGGAAAGAACCGCGACAGGAAGCGGCGGCCAGGAAAATCCGGACGCTGAACGATGATCCCGTCGACGGATCGGACGATCGCTGCCATCGCATCGCCTCCCGGATCCGGCTGTCGCGGCGTCATTCGACTGTCCGGGCCGGAGGCTGTTTCCGTCGTGCAGACGGTCTTCGACGTTCGTCTGCCGACATCGGGCCTTCCACGGCGTGTTTCGGGCCGCATTCGGGTTGATGAACTGGACGGAGATCTGCCGGCAGCCGTGCAGGTCTGGCCTGGCACCCGCAGTTACACGGGGCAGCCGTCGGCGGAAATCCACACGATCGGCGCGCCGTCTCTGCTGGAAATCCTTCTGGACGCACTTTATCGGCGCGGTGCCGTCCCGGCGGAACGGGGGGAGTTCACGCTGAGGGCTTTTTTGGCCGGGCGGATCGATCTCCTGCAGGCCGAAGCGGTCCTGGGGATCATTGACGCAGCCGACCACGAGGAACTGCAGCAGGCACTGACGCAGTTCGGTGGAGGCCTCACGCAGCGTATCCGGGAACTGCGGCACGATCTGATCGCGATGCTGGGCGATCTGGAGGCCGGTCTGGATTTCGCCGAAGAAGACATCGAATTCCTGTCTGCCGAATCGATGCTGGACAGGCTGTCGGGAATCCGGGCCGCTCTGGCCGGCCTGCTGCGCGATGCCGAGGTGCGGCTGCCTTCGGGGTACCATCCGCGCGTCGTTCTGGCCGGTCTGCCCAATGCCGGCAAGAGCACACTGTTCAATCGCCTCGCCGGACGGGAACTGGCCATCGCATCCGACCAGGCGGGAACGACGCGGGATTATCTGAGCTGTCTGGTATCGGTGGGTTCCCGCACGGTGGAACTTGTCGATACGGCCGGGACGGCGGATGCCGGTGATGCGATGACCCGTGCGGCCCGGGATCTGTCAGAACAGCAGACGGCCGGCGCTGACCTGGTGCTCTGGTGCCGGTCAGCCGGCATGTCCCGGGAGGAGTGCGACCGGGATGCGGCGGGGCTGGAGGCCATTGAGCGCAGGGGAACAGCGGTGCTGCGTGTCGGGACCCGGATCGACCGACGAACCCGTCCGGCAGACCGTCTGCCGGAAGCCGATGTATCCGTGTGCGCCCGGACCGGCGAGGGCATTGCCGATCTGCGGAAGGGCATTGCGGCGGCTTTGAGCGGCAGCCGTTCCGTCCGGCAGCAGCTTCTGGCCACGACGGCCGTCCGCTGCCGGGACAGCCTGCGCCGGGCGCACGATGCGGTCATGAGTGCCGACCAGTCGGTCCGCCAGGAGGCGGGGGAAGAAATCACGGCTGTGGAACTGCGCGAAGCACTGCACGAACTGAAAATCGTCTGCGGGGAAACCTGGACGGACGACATTCTGGACCACATCTTCAGTCACTTCTGCATCGGCAAGTGAACGGCGCCGCTTGTATCGGCGGTTTCACCTGACTACAACGCATGTGCACTTCACCCATTTCGGCAGACGGCGGAAACGATCGTGTCAGAAAAGGATTTGTACAAAGAATGGCTGGGTATTCCGGACGGACCGCGTCCTCCGGATCATTACACGCTGCTGCGACTGGTGATGTTCGAAGAGGACACGGAAAAGATTCGCAGCAATTACCGGAAGCTGAACAGTCACGTTCGTAAGTTTGCTACCGGTCAGTATCTGAAGCAGTCTCAGGACATGCTCAACGAACTGGCCAAAGCCATGCTCTGCCTGACCGACCCGGAGGCCCGGCGCGAGTACGATGCCTCGCTGGGACGGGAAGTCGAGAAGGACATTGATGAAGGCGAACCGGTCACTCTGCTGGAACATCTGGCCAGCCAGGGGGACATTCAGCGCAGTCAGATTCCGGAAATCGAACACTTTGCGGAAGCTCGGGGACTGTCCCATCGGGACGCTGTCGTGCAGATGAAGCTGGTCGACATGGCCACGGCGACGAAGGCGATGGCGGCCGAACTGAGACTCGCGTTTCTGTCGCTGGAGGACCTGCTGCCGGAAGACGACGTGCTGGACCGGCTTCCCCGCAGTGTGGTGAAACGGCACACCTGCCTGCCTCTGTTCGAAGACGGAGGCCGGCTGCTGGTTGCCTGTGCTCATGAACCGACGCCTGACCTGGAAGACGAAATCCGACTGCGTTACGAAATGCCCATGCGGCCCGTGCTGGCGGTGCCGCGGCAGATCAGTCAGGCGATCGCCCGCTATTATGCACCGGGAACCCGCGACGAAGCGGTGGCCGAACAGGCGGCCGGCAGCCGGGAGAGTGGACAGAAAGCGGCCGCGAAGAAGAAAAAGCCGCCCCGGCCCGGCGGGCCTCGGGCCCCGCTGTCCGATGAAGAAAAACGCAATCGGCGGAATCTGAGCATCATTGCCATCTGCTGGTCGGTCCTCATTCCCATGGTGCTGCTGTCGATGACGACTGAACTGAGCGGACTGGTTCGGACAGTCGTGTCACTGGGGACGGGAGCTCTGGCGGCTGCGGTGCTGCGTCTGACATGGTGGAAATGAAGCACCGGCGCGGGACGGATTCGGAACAGGTGCGGCTGCTGCGGATTTCCGCTGGTTGAGGAACTGCCGGCCGGAACCGCTTTTCCTGAAGGTTCTGTGATTCTGCATGGAGCATCGTCTGCATGACCGTTCGATTCAGCCGGTTCGCCCGGTCGCTGGAAGTGGAAAAGGCGTTTACAGTTCTGGCGGCGGCCCGGACGCTGAAGGCGGCCGGCCGGGATATTGTGGAACTGGAAATCGGAGACAGCCCCTTTCCCACGACCGCAGCCGCGGCGGCAGCCGGGATCCAGGCGATTTCCGAAGGACAGACCCGCTACTGTGCCTCGCCCGGTCTGCCGGAATTCCGTCAGGCCGCTGCCGAATTCGTGCGGCAGGAATTCGGCATTCCGGCGGAAGCGTGTCACATCGCGGCCGGACCGGGCGCCAAGGTGTTCGAACAGTTCTTCTGCGAGGCGTTTCTGGATCCCGGTGACGGCGTGCTGGTGTTCGATCCGGCGTTTCCGACCTATCGTCCCAATATCGAACGGCGCGGAGCCCGGGTGGTTCTGCGGCCGCTGCGTCAGGAGAACCACTTCCGTCCCGACATCGACGATGTGCAGTCGTTCGTGGACGGTGATGAATCCCCCCGGGCCATCTTTCTGAATTCGCCGCACAATCCCACCGGCGGTGTGGTCACAGAACAGGATCTGCGCGATCTGGCGGACGTCATTCGCGGCCGCGACATCGTGGTGTTCAGCGACGAGCCATACTGCCACATGATCTGGGACGGACAGCACCATTCTCTGGCGGCTCAGCCCGGCATGCTGTCTCAGTGCGTGGCCAGCTACACGTTCAGCAAATCGTGGAACATGAGTGGCTGGCGGCTTGGTTTCTGCGTGTCATCGGCGGACACGATCGAAATGATCGGAAAGATGATCAACACGGCGCTTTCCTGCACGCCGCCGTTCATTCAGATGGCGGGGATTGCCGCCATGCAGCGCGACCGTGCAGAACGGGAAGCCGGCATGAAACAGTTCGCGGCACGGGTCCGCAGGCTGGCGGACGGACTGAACACCATCGACGGGTTTCACACGCTGCCGCCGGCGGCGACGTTCTATGTCTTTGCGAATGCCGCGGCGGTCTGCAATCGGCTGAACATCACCAGTCACGGACTGGCGATGTACCTGCTGGAAGGTGCCGACGATGAGTTCGGCGTGGCCTGTCTGGGAGGCGAGTGCTTCGGGGACGCGGGGGCCGGTTATGTGCGGTTCAGTTGTGCGGAACCGGAAGACCGTCTGGACGCGGCGGTGAGATTTCTGTCATCCGCGGTGGAGTGGACCGGCCGCGTGCAGCGGTATCTGGAAGACCACCCGGAATTTCGGCTGGTCCATCCGTATGACAGCGTCCCGTGACAGCCGCCCGGCGGCGGCATCTGCCGGGACGAACGGGATCTCGGTCAGCCGCCGAAATCGTCGAAGGCGATGTTTTCCGGTTCGACGCCCAGGTCGGCCAGCATGTCGCGGCAGCATTTGAGCATGATGGGGGGGCCGCAGATATAGTATTCGCAGTCTTCCGGCGCCGGGTGTTTCGACAGGTATTCGTCGTACAGCACCTGGTGGATGAAGCCGGTCAGCCCGGTCCAGTTGTCTTCTTCCATGGGGTCGGACAGAGCGATGTACAGTTTGAAGTTGTCGTGCTGTGCTTCGAGTTCGCGGAATTCGTCGATGTAGAACAGTTCCCGCACGCTGCGGCCGCCGTACCAGTAGGACACTTTGCACTTCGTGTGGCGGTTTTTGAACAGTTCGAAGATGTGGCTTCGCAGCGGAGCCATCCCGGCACCGCCGCCGATGTAGATCTTTTCGGCCGGCGTGTCCTTGATGAAGAAGTCGCCATAAGGGCCGGAAATGGTGACTTCATCGCCCGGACGCAGGCTGAAGATCCAGGAAGACATTTTTCCAGGCGGTGTTCCGGGCGGTGCCTGGGGCGGCGGACTGGCCACCCGGACGTTGAGCATGATGATGCCTTTTTCGCCGGGATAGTTGGCCATGGAATAGGCCCGCACGACCGGTTCGGTGACCACGGATTCGATATCCCAGAGATGAAAGCGGTTCCAGTCTTCGTGGTACTGTTCATCGATGTCGAAGTCGCTGTATTTCAGCCGATGCGGCGGGCATTCGATCTGGATGTATCCGCCTGCCTTGAACCCCACGTCTTCACCTTCGGGGAGCTCCAGCACCAGTTCTTTGATGAACGTGGCCACATTGCGGTTGGAACGGACGCGGCAGGTCCATTTTTTCGTTTCGAACACCTCCGGAGGCACTTCGATTTTCATGTCCTGCCGTACGCCCACCTGACAGGACAGACGCGTGCCTTCCCGGGCTTCGCGGCGGCTGATGTGAGCGCGTTCGGTGTCCAGAATTTCGCCGCCGCCTTCCAGCACCCGAACGGTGCACTGTCCGCAGGTGCCGCCTCCACCGCAGGCGGAGGACACGAAGATGCCGTTGGCGCTGAGCGCATTGAGCAGCTTGCCGCCGGCGGGGACCGAGATTTCCTTCTGGTCGTTGATCAGGATTTTGACGTCTCCTGCAGGAACGAGGATTCGCCGGGCGATGACAATCAGTCCCACCAGCACGACGACCATTCCCGTGAACATCAGGACGCCAAGAACGACGGTGATCATGGATTTCTGCCGTTGAAGAAACAGGAAGCGTGGGGTGGAATGCGGCGAGAGCGGAGCAGCGGGATTCTGTCGAATGCGGCTGTCGCGGACGGGAACGGACGGTTCAGAGCTTGATTCCTGAAAACGCCTGGAACGCCAGAGACATCAGTCCCACGACGATGAAGGTGATACCCAGTCCCCGGAGACCGTCGGGGACATCGCTGTATTTCATTTTCTCACGGATTCCGGCCAGGGCCACGATGGCCATGGCCCAGCCGACTCCCGATCCGAATCCGAATACCAGACTGTCATCGAATGTCATGCCGCGTTCCACCATGATCAGTGTGCCGCCCAGAATGGCACAGTTGACGGTGATCAGCGGCAGAAAAATGCCCAGAGCGTTGTACAGAGGCGGAAAGAAGCGATCGAGCGTCATTTCCAGAATCTGCACCATGGCCGCAATGACGCCGATGTAACTGATCAGACCGACGAACGTGAGATCCTGTTCGGCGAGCAGTTCGCTGCCGGTCCACTGCAGGGCTCCCGGAGCAAGCAGGTACTGGTAGATCAGATTGTTCACGGGAACTGTGATGGTCTGAATGACGACAACGGCAATTCCCAGTCCGAATGCCGTGCGGACGTTCTTCGAAACCGCCAGAAAGGTGCACATCCCCAGAAAGAAGGCGAGTGCCAGGTTCTCGATGAACACCGCTTTGACGAAGATGCTCAGGTAGTGTTCCATGTCTGTCACACGCTGACTGAAGGAAAAATGCCCCGAAAAACGGCGCTGCCGCTGTCCCGAATCCAATCAGGATTTGCCGACCTGTTCCGGCCTGATGGTGCGAATGACCCAGATGATCAGTCCGATGAGAACGAAGGCGCTGGGAGAAATCAGCAGCAGTCCGTTCGTGGGATACCAGCCTCCGTCCGTCACCGGCTTCATCACGGTGATGTTCAGAAGTTTGCCGGACCCGAACAGTTCCCGCACAGTTCCCACGATGATCAGAATCATGCTGTAACCGAGTCCGTTGCCGATGCCGTCCAGAAAACTCATCCACGGACCATTCTTCATGGCGAACGCTTCCGCACGTCCCATGACGATGCAGTTGGTGATGATCAGTCCCACGAATACCGACAGCTTCTGGCTGATGGTGAATGCATAGGCCTGCAGAAGCTGGTCGACGGCGATTACCAGAGAAGCAATGACGGTCATCTGCACGATGATGCGGATGCTGCCGGGAATCCATCGATGGATGGCTCCGATGACAGCACCCGAACAGCCGGTGACGGCCGTCACGGCCAGAGCCATCACGAGAGATGTTTCCAGCTTCACGGTGACCGCCAGAGCACTGCACAGACCCAGAATCTGCAGCGCAATGGGGTTGTTGTTCAGCAGAGGATCGAAGAGAACCTGTTTCGCGGTTTTTTCAGTCATTCAGTCGGTCTCACGGAACGGCAGATACCTGGATGCCGGCTGTACGGAGTGTGGAATTGGCGGCGGATTCCAGCAGCGATCGCAGGTAGGGGCCGAAACCGTACTCACCCAGCCAGAATCGCAGCATGCTGGTGACGCCGTTGGATGTGATCGTGGCCCCCGACAGGGCGTCCACCTGATGGTCGGACGCTGCGGATTTGGAGACTTCAATGAGGACATTCCAGTCGGCATCGTAAACCCGTTTGCCCGGCCATTTGGCCTTCCACAGCGGGTTTTCGACTTCGCCGCCGAGTCCGGGAGTTTCTCCGTGGGCATAGAAGGACAGACCCCGCACAGTGATGCCTTCCGGACCGGCTTCCGGACGGGACACGTCCAGGGCGATGAATCCCCAGAGTGTCGACCACAGTCCGTAACCTCGAATCGGCAGGATCACGGTTTTCAGCCGGCCGTCTTCCCGGACTTCGTAGATTGTGGAATAGTGTTCGCGGCGGCGGATTCGGGCGATGTCGCGGACACCTTCCCCCAGTTCCGTCACCGGCGTGTGCAGCCGGCTGTCGCGGGCCGCCACGCGAGGGTCTGTTCTGGGATCATCCGGCGGGATATCGGGGTCCACCCGACCGGTTTCCAGATCAACCACGACCGGAGTGATGGATCGTTCGTACAGATCGCGGGCTTCCTGGGCCGTTCCGGAATCGGGATCCCAGAGGCCGGCGGCGGCCAGGATGTTCTGCTGACGGAATGTTTCCTTCTGTGTCTGCTGGGTGTCCCGCAGGCCCACAGCCAGCGATGAAACGACCACAGAGCAGACCAGACACAGCAGCACGGCCACTCGAAACGTATTCAGGACGGATTCACGCGGCATTTCGAAGGGCCCTCCGCCGAATATTCTGTTCTTTCACGACCCAGTCGATCACAGGAGCAAACACGTTGCCGAACAGAATGGCCAGCATGATGCCTTCCGGAAACGCCGGATTGATCACTCGAATCACGATGGTCATGGCGCCGATGAGGATGCCGTAGATCCAGCGGCCGGTGTCCGTCATGGCGGCCGACACCGGATCGGTGGCCATGAAGACCAGACCAAAGGCCAGACCGCCCGTCAACAGGTGCATGTGCGGGGGAATCTGAAACACCGCGTTCGTGTCGCTGGGAATTCCGTGAAGAATCGTGGCCAGTCCGACAGCTCCGACCAGCACCCCCGCCATGATCCGCCAGGATCCGATTCCCGTGACAATCAGAAACACGGCACCCAGCAGACAGGCCAGCGTCGATGTTTCCCCCATCGACCCGGGAATCCAGCCCATGAAGGCATCCTGAGCCGTGAGATTCAGAGAAGACAGAACGTCTGCGTACGTCGTGTCGGTGATGTGGCGGACCGATCCCATCGTGGTCAGCAGCGTGGGGCTGGTCCAGGCATCCACGGATGCGGTCCAGACGCGGTCACCGATGATCTGAGCCGGATACGCGAAATAAAGAAACGCGCGGGCCGTCAGTGCCGGGTTGAGAAAGTTGCGGCCCGTTCCGCCAAACACTTCCTTGCCGATCACCACGCCGAAGCTGATTCCCAGAGCGACCTGCCACAGAGGAATCGTGGGAGGAAGGGTGAGCGGAAACAGCATGCCGGTCACCAGGAATCCTTCGTTGATATCGTGGCCCCGCACGCAGGCGAAAATCATTTCCCACAGGCCGCCCACGAGATTGGTGACCAGGAAAACGGGAACGAAATACAGCGCCCCGTGCAGCAGGTTCCACAGAAACTGCGGTCCGGCGGCCGGATTCCAGCCCAAAGCCTGCAGCAGACTTCCCCGCCAGCCGAGTTCTTCGATCAGCGTCCGGACGGCATCTGCGGTGTCCGGACTGTCGGCAATCACCGACGCGGCAGCGCGATTGGCCTGATACCCGGTGTTCCACAGAGCCATGAAAATGCAGGGAGCCAGAGCGATGACGACGAAGATCATCATCCGTTTCAGATCCATGCCGTCGCGGACATGCGATGCTCCGCGCGTCACCTTTCCCGGTGTGTACAGGAAGGTGTCGATGGCTTCGTAGACCGGGTACAGCCGCTGCAGTCTGCCTCCTTCGAGGAACAGCGGTTCGATCTGGTCGAGCTTCTTACGCAGAAATTTCATTGTGTTTCAGGAATCTCACCGTCGGTGAACCCTCAGAAATGTCAGCTTCGGGGCGCGGCAGCCGGATGACCGGGCAGCCTCAGCCCTCCCGCTCGATCCGGGTGAGCGTCTCACGCAGAATCGGGCCGTATTCGTGTTTTCCAGGACAGACGAACGTACACAGTGCAAGATCTTCTTCATCGAGTTCCAGACAGCCCAGTGCCTGAGCTTCTTCGGTGTCACCCGTGATCAGAGCCCTCAGAAGAAACGTGGGCAGGATGTCGAGCGGCATCACCTGTTCGTACATGCCGATCGGCACCATGGCCCGACGGTCTCCCTCCTGGCTGGTCGTGAAGGCGAACCGCCGACCTCGCTGAAATGCGGACGCAAACACCCGGCGCACCGAAAATCGATCGAATCCCGGTGACAGAAATCCAAGAAATCGGCGGGTCGTGCCTTCCGGGACGACGCTGACCTGCAGGTGATACCGTCCCAGAAAATCGAACACGCCTTCCGCAGTGCGTCCGCTGAGGACACTGCCGGATATGACGCGATGATCCCCTTCTTTCAGACGTCCCCGCACCAGACTGCTGACGGACGCGCCCAGGCGTGTTCGAACGAGGCCGGGATTCGTGACCGACGGACCGGCCACGGAAATGACACGCTCCACACACAGTCGTCCGGTTCGCAGCAGCGCTCCGATGGCCAGAACGTCCTGACAGCCGATGGTCCAGACGGTTTTCGCAGGCCCGACCGGATCGAGAAAATGAATGTGCGTGCCCGGCAGGCCGGCCGGGTGAGCGCCTTCGAATTCTTCCGCCTGCACACCGGGAATGTCTTCTCCGGGAAGCGGTCGGGCCGGCTGGCGACACAGAAACACAGGGCCCTCGGTCAGCCGTGTGAGGACCAGCAGTCCGGTCTGAAAGTCGTGTTCCCGCTCTCGAATGACGGGCAGAGGATCGGCGGCCAGCGGATTCGTGTCCATCGCCTGGACGAAAACAGAATGCGGTTCCGCATCCACGGCCGGAACTCTGCTGAACGGACGTGTCCGGAAGGATGTCCACAGACCACTGCGAACCAGAAGGTCCACCAGATCCTCTCGGCTGGCCGATGCCGGGTCACCTCCGGCCGGGACGGAAAATTCTTCTGCGTCGTCTCCATCCACATTCACGACGAGCGACTGAAACACGCGCCGCTGACCGCGATGCACGGCATCGACGCGGCCCGCTGCGGGACTGGTGTACAGAACCCCCGGCGTTTTTTTGTCTTCGAACAGTGCCTGTCCCACGCGAACCGTGTCGCCAGGCTGCACCATGAGGGTGGGCTTCATGCCCACATAGTCCGGACCAAGAATGGCGACCTGGTCAATGCGTGGACCGGCAGCGATCTTCTGTTCCGGTTCTCCGGAAATCGGGACATCCAGTCCTTTGGTGATGCGGTGCATGCGTCTTTGGCAGGTTGATTCGGATGCGGGAAGAACACGTCACGCGTTCCGTCCGCGGATCTTCGGGAACAGGCGCTTTGCAGTGGTCGGTCAGCCGATCAGGACGTTCCGAAAACCCGACGGTTTTCTGACTGGAACAGTCCGGTCGCTGAACGAAATGCCGGCCAGGTTCACGGCGCCGCGCGTATCTTAGTTGCACCTCGATTGATTGGAAGCCCGATGCGAGACCGCCTGCCGGAGGAACGTGCGGAGCGCATCGGTTCCCGACGACGGGAACGCTGTTTCCCACCGAAAAACAGTCGACCATACGGATGACGACGTTCAACGGCCGGGATGGAACGGGGCGCACGCGGCGGAACAGGCTCAGGCGGTTCGCACAGTCGATTGCCGTTCCATTGCCGTTCGGTTGTTGCTCTGTCAGCCGGCTCCCGTAAGATCCGGTTCCCAGGCGCCCGCCCGCTGCAGGGCCACAGACGCACAGCGCGCAGCAGGGGGACAAACCGGAGATGAGAAACCGATGAAGACCATGCCCGGCGACGTGCCGGTCCGAACAGGAACAGAAACGATCGCGCGGTCGATGATCGCTGTGTGCGTCGCAGCAGCGGTGTGCGGGGGGTGGGGATCTGTCGATGGGGCGATCCCGGGGCAGGCGGCCGGCGGAGCACTGGCGGGAGACCGCCCGCGGGTGATTGTGTCCACGGACATCGGGGGATCGGATCCGGACGACTGTCAGTCGCTCATCCACCTGCTTTTGTACGCGGATGTGCTGGACCTGGAAGGAATCGTGGCCTCCCCACCGGGAAAAGGCCGGCTGCGGGACATTCTGGAAGTGCTGGATACATGGGAGGCAGATTACGGGAATCTGGTCCGGCACGCGCCGAGCTACCCGCCGGCAGATGCCCTGCGGCAGATCGCCTTTCAGGGCGCGGTGAATGCGGCACCGCCGGCCGGCTGGAGCCGGGCCACGGACGGATCACGGCACATCTTGCGTTGTGCCCGCAGGCCCGCATCGCGTCCGCTGTGGATTCTTGTCTGGGGGAGTCTCACGGATGTGGCCCAGGCCGTGCACGATGATCCATCTATTGTGGCTCAGATCCGGCTGATCTCCATCGGTTCCTGGAACACGCATATGGATCCGGCGGCCAGGAACTATCTGTACCGGGATCATCCGAATCTGTGGTGGATCGAAAGCAATTCAACGTTTCGCGGGATGTATGTGGGCGGTCGGCAGGATGGATCCTGGGGCAACCTGACATTCGTTCAGCAGCATGTCCGCGGCCACGGGGCCCTGGGACGGCTGTTCTTCGAAAAGAAGGCGGACATCAAAATGGGGGACACTCCGTCGCTGCTGTATCTGCTGCGCGGCGATCCGGATCTGCCGGAGTCGCCTCACTGGGGAGGACGTTATGCGAAGACCGATCATTCCGACTGCTTCTGGACGGATCACCCGGAGGAGCGGCTGAAGGAACAGGCATTTGCCGGTGCCAGGACGGTCAGTCGCTGGCGTCCGGACATCCTTTCCGACTGGATGCGGCGAATGGATCGCACGCTGCCGAAACAGTCCGCTCAGCCGGCGCAGTGAATCACGGTGCCGCTGACGAAAACCGGAATTCTGTTCGATGGAAGATCTTGCAGCCGCCATTCGCAACGGCATTGTCCTGCTGGACTGCGATTCGCAGGACATGGATGATGTCCTGCTGGATGTCGTTCACCAAAGCGTTCAGGCGGGCCGCGTTCCCCGGTCTCTCCAGGAAACCATCCTGAAAAAACTGCGGAATCGGGAAGCGCTGGATTCCACGGCCATTGGACACGGCGTGGCCATCCCGCACGCTTATGTCGACAGCGATCTGGAATCGTCCGTCGTTTTCGTTCGTCTGAAACATCCCCTCGATGTGCGGGCGATCGACGGGGAACCGGCCCGCTATCTGTTCGTACTCATCGGACATGCCGGCGAAGTCGACACGCATCTGAACATGCTGGCGGCGGTGGCGCGGGCCATGTCCGATCCTGAGCTGCGGGCATGTCTGAAAGACGCTTCGTCTGCCGAGGAAGTGGTTGACGCGTTCGAACGGTTTCAGAACCGCCGTTCTTCCTTCGGCACCGCGTCGATCATGGCGGAGGAGCCGGAACTGCGGCGTCCCGAAGGATTCGGTGACGGACTGTCTGACGACATCCGTGGCTGCTGGCCGCACATCGCGTCCGATCTGAAGGACGGGCTGCATCCGAAGTCTGCCGCTGCTGTCCTGTTTTTGACATTGTTTTGCTTCGCCCAGGCCGTGTTTCTGGGGCAGTGGACGGGAACTCTGACCGGACAGACCTTCGGCGTCACCGAGATGCTCACGGCGGCCGCTCTGTGCGGAACGGTGACGTCTCTGACAGCCGGGCAGTCTCTGCTGATTCCCGGTGCGGCCGGCCCTCTGCTGCTGTTCACAGCCCTGCTGTACCGACTGTGTCAGGTTCTTCAGATCCCGTTTTCGGCAGTCTGGGGCTGGGTGGGACTGTGGACCGCCGTTCTGACCGTTCTGCTGGCGTTCAGCGGAGTCAGCTGGCTTTCGCGTCACGTGACGCGTTTTACACTCGACGTATTCACATCCGTGATGGCTTTGGCGTTCGCGGCCGATACGGCGCGGATCCTGCTGGCGGACCTGGGGGCACCGTCTCTGACGGACGCGGCAGCTCTGCCGGCTCTGACAACGGCGGCCGGAACCTTTCTTCTGGCGATCGGACTGAGGCGGTTTCGGGTCAGCCGTTATCTGGCCGCACCGCTTCGCATGGGACTGTCCCAGGCGGGGCCGGTTGTGGCGGTGCTTCTTCTGACGGCGTTCAGTCGTCGGGCCGGTGACGGTTTCGATGTTCCGTTGATTTCGAACGATGTTTCGGCAAAAGGGCTCCAGGCCGAATGGACTGTTCTGACGGATGTCCCGCTGTGGGTGTGTCTGGGAGCGGCCGGTCCGGGACTGCTGGCGGCCCTTCTGGTTTTCGTGCTGCAGAATTTGGCGGGACGAACTGTTCGGCTGCCAAACCATCGGCTGAACAAAAGAACCGGATATCATCTGGACCTGTTTGTGACGGGCGTGCTGATCGGAATCTGTTCACTGATGCGTCTGCCCTGGATGGTGGCAGCTGTGGTTCCTTCCTTATGCCACGTTCATTCTCTGGCCACGATCGATGACGATGTTGTTCCTGGCGGCAGCGGCCGCTGGCAGATTCGGTCCGTGGTGGAGAACCGGCTGACCGGACTGATTGTGCACCTGCTGCTGGGAGTGTCTCTGATCTGGCTCCCGGAGCTGTCCCGTCTGCCGGCTCCTGTATTCTGGGGACTGTTGCTGTACGGATGTGTACTGGCGGTGAGCGGGACGGGGCTGGCCGACCGCATTCGCTTCTGGCTGTCCGATCCGCACCGCCTTTCGGACGAGACCGGGTTCGGACCGGTTCCCGCGGATGTGATCGCTCGTTTCACCGGCGTGCAGATCGTGTGTCTGGCGGGACTGTGGATTCTGCAGATCAGTCCGGCAGGCGTTCTGCTGCCGCTGGCAGTCGTTCTTCTGGTTCCCGTCCGGCGGCTGCTGAACGCCTGGTTCCTGCCGGAACATCTGGCCATACTGGACGGCGATCAGGCTGCCCGGAACGTGTCCAGGTGAATGGTGTGCAGGTGACGGCCGGAATGGCGGGGGCCGTCAGTCGAACAGTTTTTCCGGGTGGGATACGGCAGCGGGTGTGGTGGAGCCGTACAGGGAGGGGGGGCGGGTTCCCATCGGCGACACCGGTTCAGGAATACCGCTGCAGTCGGGCCCCAGTTCCACTTTCCATGCGGATTCCGCTGAGGCCTTGGCGTGATACAGACATTCATCGGCTGCAGAAAACAGTTCCCGCGGATCGGATTTGTCGAAATCGGCATGCCGGACAGCCGCTCCGATGGAAACGGCTACGGGAATCGGGCATCCGTCGAAGACGAGATCCATTCCGGCGATGCCCTGCTGAATTCTCCGTATGGGAATGGCGATGTCTCCGGGAGCACAGCCCAAACACAAAGCGACGAACTCGTCTCCGCCAAAACGCGCCACGACATCGTAGGACCGCGTGGACACTTCCAGTTCATTGGCCACGCCCAGAAGCACAGCGTCTCCGGCCGGATGCCCCAGAGTGTCGTTGATGCGTTTGAAACTGTCCAGATCCACAATGACCACCCCAACCGACATCCCCGTTCGCGCAGCGCGGCTCCATTCTTCCATCAGGCGGCGTTCGTAGGACAGGCGGTTCAGCAGGCCGGTGAGCGGATCGGACAGAGCCACGGACAGCAGCGATTCCAGTCGCTGCCAGCTCAGGAAAATGTCGTCGTCGACCGCAATCCCGAACAGGCGATCGTCTTCTGTCAGGGCAACGCAGTCCAGACGGTTCCGCAGACGAACGGGGGCCTGGTCACTGCCGGATGACGAAAAAGTGACATTGAGCAGGGCGCTGAGCGGCATCTGCATCCAGCGACGGCGTTCGATTTCGTTGGGAGATTCCAGTCTCTGGCGGATCTGAGCCGCGGCGACCAGGCCGGCAACGCGGCCGTCGCCGCTGGTGGCGATCACGTAACGCTGTCCACCCAAAGCGCTGGCCACGGTTTCCAGAGGGGTGTCTCCAGGCAGGCAGATCACGTGTGTTCGTCTGTCTCCGTCCGTCAGTTCAAGACGGCCGTCACGTCGGTTCAGGTGGTTCAGCGTCACCATAGGGCCCGGGCCTCAAAGGGCGAAACAGTCTGTCAGGATCACGGCCGCAAACCGTGTTTCGTGGTTTTCGGGTGTGTGAATGGCGTGAGACGGAAGGTGTGCGAATGTGTGCGGAACAGACGTGTGAAACAGCCGGTTCCGGCCGCTGACTTCCGCGCAACCGTAGGTTACGGAACCGATGCAGGGCGTCTGGTTTTTCGTTCCGCCGCCAGGGGACCCTGTCGGTTGTGCCGGTTCCATCGGCTGCAGCGTCTGGGCGGGTGGAAGGAATGGCGTCCGATCGTTTCGTGGCGACGCTGAGCTGCCGGGGAATCGCTCGACTCTGCCCTGTTGGCCATTCATAATGCGACCGGCTTCTGCGTCCGCTCGCTTCTTCCTGTTTTCTGCCCTTCCCGCTTTCCTGCCCTGTATCTGCTGTTTTCCTGATGAGTCTGTTTTCGTGTGTTCGTTGTCCTGCTGAGCAGGTGATGCGGCCGGTGTGTGTGGTCGGCTTCATCCTGCTGTGTGGCTCGCAGCTTTCCGCCGATCAGAAGCCGGTTCCGTTGCCGCTGCCTGAGGCAGAAGCGGAAACCGAAGACGACATGCGTCCCTATGCGGAACGTCTGGAACATACGGATGTTGTGATTGAGATGGTGCCGATTCCCGGCGGCGAATTCTTCATGGGCAGCCCGGAAGACGAAGCCGGGCGAAACCCCGATGAGGGGCCTGTGCATCGGGTCCGCATCGATCCGTTCTGGATGGGGCGGTTTGAAATCACCTGGGAGCAGTACGAGATCTGGGGAGAACGTCTGGACATCACGCGCCGCCGTATTTTTGGCCGAAAATCGACGCCGCGCGACGCGGTGGCCGATGCCGTGACACGTCCCACGCCTCCGTATACGGACATGAGTTTCGGGATGGGACGCCAGAAACATCCGGCGATCTGCATGACGCAGCATGCAGCCCGCACCTACTGTGAGTGGCTCAGCGCCAAAACCGGCCGCTATTATCGGCTGCCGACCGAAGCCGAATGGGAATATGCCTGCCGCGCCGGCACGACGACGGCCTGGTCATTCGGTGATGATCCTTCTCAACTCGGACAGTACGCCTGGTACATCGAAAACAGCGATTTCGGGCATCATCCGGTTGGGCAGAAGAAACCGAATCCCTGGGGGCTTTACGACATGCACGGCAACGTCGCCGAATGGGTTCTGGATCAGTATCTGCCGGATGCCTATGCACAGCTGGCCGGGACCACGGCCGACAATCCGCTCATGATTCCCCGGACGCTGTATCCGCGTGTGGTGCGCGGCGGACACTATGAAGATTTTCCGGAGGCGCTGCGCAGTGCCGCCCGCAGAGCGTCCGGTCCGGAATGGAAGGAACAGGACCCGCAGATTCCTCAGAGCATCTGGTACCACACGGATGCTCTGGGAGTGGGCTTTCGCGTGGTCCGTCCTCTGAAGGAACCTTCGCCGGAACAACGCCGTGCCAAATGGGACAAATCCGATCCGCCTCAGGTGGACCCCGAAGACTGACCGCATGCAGCCGATGGTCGCAGGCAGATCAGTCGGATGGTAAAAACAGGTTCACTTTTCAGTCCATTTCCTCTTTCCTCCCGTTTCCTGCCAAAGGTCCTGCCATGATGTCTGACAGTTCTTCCCGCCGTCATTTTCTGAAATCCACCGGGACGCTGGCTGCCGCCGCGTCCGCTTTGCAGGCCACCGCTGCGGGCGCGTATGCGTCTGAAGACAGTGAAATCCGTGTCGCTCTGGTGGGATGCGGCGGCCGTGGAACGGGGGCGGCCCATCAGGCACTCAGTGTTCCGGATCAGGGTCCCATCCGGCTGGTGGCCATGGCCGATGTGTTCGAACATCGAATGAAGCCCAGTTATGGGCGTCTGTCACGCGTGCACGAACCGGCCGGCCGCATGGATGTTCCGGAAGAACGCCGTTTCATCGGATTCGATGCCTACCGCCATGCGATGGATGCGCTGCGCCCGGGAGACGTGGTGATTCTGGCCACGCCGCCGGCGTTCCGCTGGGTCCACTACACATACGCCATCGAAAAGGGACTCAACGTGTTCATGGAGAAACCGGTTACGGTGGACGGGCCCACCAGTCGCCGCATGCTGGAACTGAACAAAGCGGCGCTGGAAAAGAATCTGAAGGTGGGCGTCGGACTGATGTGCCGGCACTGTGATGCCCGCCGGGAACTGTTCGATCGGGTTCAGAACGGGGAAATCGGAGACATCACGATGCTTCGGGCCTACCGTATGGCCGGGCCCACCGGATCCGCCGCCGTGCCGCCCATGCCGGAAGGCCGCCGTCCGCTGCATTACCAGATTCAGCATTTCCACGGTTTTTTGTGGCTCAGCGGCGGAGCGGTCAGCGATTTTCTGATTCACAACATCGACGAAGGATGCTGGATGAAGGATGCCTGGCCCGTGGAAGCTGTCGCCTGCGGAGGCCGTCATTACCGCGGTGAGATGATCGATCAGAATTTCGATTCGTATTCCATGGAATACACGTTCGCCGACGGCACGAAGCTGCTGGTCGACGGACGGACGATCCCGGGCTGCTACAGCAGTTTCGCGACGTTCGCTCATGGTTCGAAGGGAATGGCGGTCGTGTCCACGGCCGGTCACGTGCCTGCGAAGTCCCGGATCTATCGCGGCCATCAGGAAAATCCGGATGCGCTTGCCTGGGCGTACCCGCAGCCGGAAGCCAATCCCTATCAGCTCGAATGGAATCACCTGATCGCCGCGATCCGCAGCGATACGCCGTACAACGAAGTGGAACGCGGCACGATGGCCAGCATCACAGCGTCCATGGGCCGCATGGCTGCTCACACCGGCCAGAAGATCACCATGGATCAGATCATGAACTGCGAACACGAATTCGCACCGGACGTCGACAAACTGACTCTGGACAGCGACGCGCCGATCATGCCGGATGAACAGGGGCGTTACCCGATTCCCTATCCGGGCATCATCAAGGACCGCGAATACGCCTGATTCCCGAACAGAATGCCGCGCTTCGGGGCCGCTGCGCGCGATCGGATGCTGTCCGCGCAGCCGGTGGGATGGTTCGACAACGGTCCGGGCGACCGCCCCGATCGACCTCTGCGCGGAAAGAACGGCGCACGTCCCGGCGGGAATCTGCAAATCTGGCAGAAAACCTGGCGGCCGTCCGTCGCCAGCGGCCGGGACGAGCCTATCCTGTCGGCAGACCGTTTTTTCGCTGAGGCAGCGCCGATCCGGTCCCGGCCGCACCCGGCGGTGTCGGCAAAGCCGCTTCCGCAGGTTCGGAGTCGTCCGGCGGCCGTTTCAGAACATTTCACGGCGCGGTCGGTTCCGTTCTGCTTCTCATTCGTGACAGACCATGACATCAGCGACGCAGACAGACACGATGTCCATCGGCCGGCATCTGCTGGGGCTGGAAGATCTGTCGGCTGAACAGATCGTCGCCATTCTGGATCGGGCGGAATCCTACCGGCGTCGCATGGAGAACGGCGGTGGTCGGCTGGACGACCTGAACGGCGTGGTCGTGGCGAATCTGTTCTTCGAACCGTCGACCCGGACACGGACGAGTTTCAGTCTGGCGGCCCGGCGCATCGGTGCGGATACGGTGGATTTTTCTGCCGGCGGCAGCAGCCTGTCCAAGGGCGAAACGTTCGTCGATACCGCTTTGACCATCGAAGCCATGGGGGTTGATCTGGTGGTCTGCCGTCATCGGACTCCAGGAGCCCCCCATCTGCTGGCCCGCCATCTGCAGGCCGGCGTGCTGAACGCCGGCGACGGAACCCACGAACATCCCACGCAGGCTCTGCTGGACATGCTGACGATCCGTCAGCGTCGGGACATTGCGGGGCTGCGGGTCGCTCTGGTGGGAGACATTCGGCACAGCCGCGTGGCGCGTTCCAACATCCACGGTCTGAAGAAACTGGGAGCCGACGTGGTTGTCTGCGGACCGGCCACGCTGATTCCCAGGTCGATCACGCAGATGGGAGTGGAAATTGCCCATGATCTGGATGAGATTCTTCCGGAAGTGGACTGTGTCAATCTGCTGCGCGTTCAGTTCGAACGTCAGCGCGGCGCCTTTTTCCCGTCCATCGAAGAATACGCGCATCTGTTTGGAATGACGGCCGAACGCGTCCGCCGGGCCCGGGATGGTCTGCTCGTCCTGGCTCCCGGACCGATCAATCGGGGAGTGGAACTGACGCCGGAAGTGGCCGACGGGCCGAATTCCCTGATTCTCAGCCAGGTCACCAACGGCCTGTATGTTCGCATGGCCTGTCTGTCGATGCTGGCACAGCAGCGGCGGCAGACGGCAGCCCGACGGGAACAGCCGGCGTGAGACGCAGCGGGTTCGAGATTTCGATCGTTTTCCAGTCATCTGGTATCCGGAGTCCTGTCTGTCTGTCATGCATCGCCTTCTGATCACCGACGGGACCGTCATTGATCCGTCCGGTCCCACCGACGAACGCGGCAGCCTGCTCATCGAAGACGGCCGCATCGCCGCCTTTCTTCCTGGACCGGCTCCCGAAGACATCGATGCCGAACGCATCGATGCATCCGGCTGCATCGTGGCGCCCGGATTCGTGGACACGCATGTGGGCGTCGGTGAACCCGGGTTCGAGGAGGACGAGACGATTGCTTCAGCGGCGCTGGCAGCCGTTGCCGGCGGAGTCACCAGTCTGGCCACCCTGCCCTCCACCAATCCGGTGGTGGACAATCGGGGAGGTGCGGAGTTCGTGCGGCACCAGGCCGCTCAGGTTCCCGGAGCCCGCGTGTATCCGTGCGGAGCGGTGACTCAGGGAATCCGCGGCGAACACCTGGCAGAAATCGGTCAGCTCGTCGAAATCGGTGCCGTGGCCTTCACGGACGGGAAAACGCCGATTGCCAACGCGGAAATCATGCGCCGGGCTCTGGAATACACAGGGATGTTCGATCGGGCGATCCTGCATCATGCCGTGGTGCCCGAACTTTCTGAAACCGGCGTGATGCACGAAGGGTTCCAGTCCACACGTCTGGGACTGCGCGGCATTCCCGCGGCAGCCGAGGATATCATGGCCGGCCGTGACATCGCTCTGGCCGAACTGACCGGAGGACGTCTGCATCTGATGACGGTGACAACGTCCGGCACGGTGGATCTGCTGCGGAAAGCCAGAGAACGGGGGCTGTCTGTGACCGCCGATGTGGCTCCTCATTACCTGCTGCTGGACGATTCGGTCATGGCGACTTTCGATACCCTGTATAAAGTGATGCCGCCTCTGCGTTCGTCCGATCACATCGACGCGGTGATCGCCGGTCTGCGAGACGGGACGATCACCTGCATCAGCGCGGACCACCAGCCGCTGGCCATCGAAAAAAAGGCCGTGGAACTGGATGTGGCTCCGTTCGGAATCTGCGGGCTGGAAACAATGCTCTGCACCTGCGTGCGGGCACTGATCGAACCGGGGCATCTTTCCTGGGCGGAGCTGATTCGCTGTCTGACGGTCGGACCGGCCGACGTGCTGAAGCTGCCGGCCGGAACCCTGGCTTCCGGAGCGCATGCGGATGTGGTGGTCATCGATCCGAATCGGGAAATCACAATCGATGCGGCCCGTTTTCGTTCCCGCAGCCGCAACACGCCGTTCGACGGCGATACGTTTCGCGGTGCGGTCGTCAAAACTCTGGTAGGCGGTACGGTCGTTTACGATCGCGATGCCGCCGCGCAGCAGTAACCGACAGCACGCAGGATGGAGGACCGGCAGAGTTCCGCGTTCGGCACGGCCTGGCAGGGAGCGCTGCGTTCGGGACGCAGAGGTCCGGCAGATGTGCGTGTCCGGACATGCCCTGACAGTCTGTCGGCAATGATTCGGGCCGGCGGGCCGGCCCGCGGACGTCTGGCCTGTTCCCGTCCGCCGGATTCACCGTGCTGTCAGAATGACTGTCACAGTGTGCCGTCGCCGCGGCCGGACCACCACGGCAGGCTCACGCCACCGTCCATCACCAGCGTGCTGCCGGTCATGTAGGCGGCGTCTTCACTGAGTGTGAAGGCGATGCCGCGGGCCATTTCTTCGGGAGTTCCCAGCCGCTGCATGGGAAGCTGACGGGCTCCTTCCTGAAGCTGTTCTTCCGTGAAGAAACGGCGTTCCCCCGGCGTGTCGATCCAGCCGGGATGGAACGCGTTGACGCGAATGTTGTGGCGGACCAGTTCAATGGCAGCGGTGCGCACCATGTGATCGATGGCAGCCTTGGACATGTTGTAGGCCATGGACGTGGGGATGGCGATGTGGGCGTGTGGTGAACTGACCACGGTGATCGCTCCGCCGGTTCCCTGACGGACCATCTGCTGAGCCGCAGCGCGGACTCCGTAGAAGGCCCCCCACATCGTCACATTGACGGTGCGTTCGAAGCGGTCCATATCCGCGTCGATCATCAGCTGCCGTTCGCTCCAGGCGGCGTTCGATACGAACAGGTCCAGGCTGCCCAGTTCGGACACGGTACGAGCCACCATGTTGTCGACTTCCGACTGCTGCGCCACGTCGGCCTGAATGACGAGTGCCCTGCGGCCGAGGGAGCGGATTTCATCGACCACTTCCGAAGCGTCCTGCAGTCCGGAACGGCAGTTGACGACCACGCCGGCACCACGGCGTGCCAGTTCCAGAGCCACAGCGCGCCCAATGCCGCGGGATGCTCCGGTGATCAGGGCGTTCTTTCCGGCGAATTCCATGATGGGGCATCTCCCGATGGGACTTTTCGTCTGTCGGCAGCAGACGGCCGACGGTATCTGCCGGCGACTTGTAGCGGCTCATTCGGGGCGATGCCAACCGCAGACGGACTCCCGCCGGAAACGGCCTGCTCCGGCCCGTGCGAAACCGCGCAGTGTCCTGCTGTGCTGGCTGGACACGGCCTCAGAGACTCACCGATCTGTGAAAAAAGGTCTGCCGTAAAACGTTGTGTGTCAGCGTGTTCCATTCATGACAGGGATTTGACAGACGCGTGACTGCATGGGGACACAGCGCTGTTGCAGGGTGCCGATATGACTCCTACCGTTCGTCGCCTCGGACATCCGATCGATGGTGGCGCGACGGTATCGCCTGGTTCTGCCTGCCTGCCGGTCGGACAGAGGCGAGGTTTCACTGAAAGGCACCACGAATGAATGATCTGACTTCCGTCGTTTCTTCCCCTCCCGCAGACCATGAGCGTCGGGCAGATGTTCCGGCGAGCACGCTTCGAAACGATGACGCCGTGCTGAAAGCGGCGTTCGCTCAGGATCGACTGCGGAAGGACAACATCGACTGGGTGGTCACGATTTTTGTGATCTGGGTGCATCTGGGAGCCCTGGCGGCTCCGTTCTTTTTCTCCTGGACGGGACTGGGACTGTGTCTGGTGCTGCACTGGTTCACCTGCAGCATCGGGATCTGTCTGGGGTATCACCGCTTTCTGTCGCACCGATCCTTCCGACTCCGGTCACCGGTGAAGTTCCTGGTGCTGCTGGCCGGTTCCATGTCGGCAGAAGGATCGCCGCTGACCTGGGCGGCCACGCATCGTCTGCATCATCACCGCAGCGATCAGGAAGGCGACCCGCACTCGCCTCTGGAAGGTCCCTGGTGGTCGCACATCCTGTGGCTGTTCATCCGGCGCCGGCCGGCGGAAACGGAGGCGCTGTATCGGCGTTATGCTCCGGAACTGGTCGATGATCCGATGCTGAAGTTCTTCGAACGCTGGTTTGCTCTGCTGCTCTGGGGGCAGGGGCTGCTGATGCTGGCCGTCGGCTGGATCTGGGGCGGCTGGCAGATGGGCGTGTCGCTGGTGTTGTGGGGAATGTGCCTGCGGATGGTGCTGGCCTATCACTCGACATGGCTGATCAATTCCGCCACGCATCTGTGGGGGTATCGGAACTACGAAACCCGGGACGCCTCCCGCAACCTGTGGTGGGTTGCTCTGCTGGCCTACGGCGAAGGCTGGCACAACAACCACCATGCCCACCCTTCCCTGGCTCCGGCCGGCCATCGCTGGTGGGAAATCGATATGACCTGGTGGGCCATCCGTATCCTGAAAATGGCCGGGCTGGCATGGGATGTGCGCGACCGGATTCCACAGGTGAGAACCGCGGCAGAAACGGTCGTCAGTTCCGTGAGCGGACCAGCGGGGCCTGCTGCTGCGGAAGTCCCGGCCGGTCACCTGGCAGGCTGAGGCGGCCGCGTGTGCGGATTTCTGCAGACCGCGTGCCGCGACGGCTGTGGTGTTGTGGAGACCGGCGGCCGGGGCCGGGAGGTTCGGGAGCGTCAGTCGGCCAGAAGTTGTGCGACCACATCGGCAACATCGGCTGTCGGGATTTCCTGCTGCGAGCCGTCGGCGAGTCGGCGGATCTGCCAGGTTCCGGCCTGCAGTTCGGATTCTCCGGCGATCAGAGCGATCCGGAAGCCCCGTCGATCGGCGTACTTCATCTGTCGGCCGATGGGGCGGGCTTCCGGGTAGACCTCCGTGTTTATGCCGGCGGCACGCAGGGTCCGGGCCATGGTCTGGTAGGTGATCAGGGCATCCCGTTCGAACATGGTCACCAGCACATCGCAGGGAGTCGACGATGACTGCGTCATGCCGAGTTCTTCCAGAGCGGCCAGCATGCGGTCCAGTCCCAGGCTGGCGCCCACGCCGGGCAGTTTCTGAGCGGTGAACAGTTCGGCCAGGTGGTCGTAACGTCCTCCGGAACACACGCTGCCGATTTCCGGAAGATCGTCCAGAATGGTTTCGTAAATCGTACCGGTGTAGTAGTCCAGGCCGCGGGCGATGGACAGATCCAGACGCACGCGCTGGTCCGGCAGCCCGCAGGCATGGATGGCGGAAAACAGTTCCCGCAGAGCCGTCGTACCGGCTTCCCCGGTCGGACTGTCTTTCAGCAGAGTTTCCACCTGATCCAGAATCGCCGTCGGGCTTCCCTGGAGCTGTGTCACGTCCAGAAGACGGGCGGCCTGGTCGGCGGACAGGCCGGCCTGAGTCTGCAGTTCGGCGGCCACTGCGTCGCGGCCTGTCCGATCGAGTTTGTCCAGGCAGCGAAGAACAGATGCGGTGCGGTCTGCCAGATCGGCCTGTTCCAGGAGGCCGTTCAGAATGGCCCGGTTGTTGACTCGAATGGTGAAACGTTCCAGGCCAATGGCTTCGAAAAGGTCATTGATGACCATCAGTGTTTCGATGTCGACCGCGTTGCTGGCGGATCCGATCGTGTCGAAATCACACTGCATGAATTCCCGATAGCGACCTCGGGCCGGCCGTTCCCCTCTCCAGACCGGACCGATGTGGTAGCGACGGAAGGGGGTTCCCAGTTCCTGGATATGCTGAGCGGCGTAGCGAGCCAGAGGAACGGTCAGGTCGAACCGCATGGCCACATCGCGGTCTCCCTGGTCGGTAAACCGGAAGACCTGCCTGTCGGATTCGTCGCCGCCTTTTCCCAGAAGAATTTCGGCGTATTCCAGTGCCGGAGTGTCGATGGGGGCGAATCCGTAACTGCGGTACACGCGGCGGGCGGTGTCGATCAGATGTTCTCGAGCCATCATCTGCGACGGAAGGAAATCACGAAATCCCCGCAGTGTCTGGGGGCGGATTCGATGTTTCCTGGAATCGGACATGATGCACTCACGCATCCGGCGGCGACCGCCGGACCGGAAAGAAGGAACCGGAATCTGGCGAACGGCGTCACCAGGGACGCCGTCAGGACGACGCAGGGTAGTGAGCGGTCCTGGTTCTGTCATGGCCGACCGGCCCCGCTTTTCTCTGTTTTTCTCCGTGAAAGATGGTTTCGGAAGGCAGTCAGCAGCATCCGGATGTACCCGATCCGGCTGTCCTGGCGGGAGGGAACCGGCTGTCCGGCCGATGGGTTCGGCCGTTCGGAGACTGCTGTTACCGATCGGCTGCAGTCATCGCAGTGAGCGGCGGAGTTTTCTCAAAAGGAGCCGGCGTCTAGAGTATCCGGCGATCCGTGTGATCCAGGCTGCCGCGCGGGCCGTTTTCCGCAGGGGAGCAGATCATTCTGACCGGCAGCGACCGGCGGCGGGATTCGACGAATCGATGTCCGACATTCCGGAGATCCTCAGATCAGGAGCAGTTTTGTTGCTGGCGGCGGTGCGGAGGCGGAAGCGGTTGAGGATGCTGGCGGGAGCAGCCGGCTGGACGGCGGTGCTGCTGTCGGGCTGGCTGGTTCTGCGGGCTGAACTGGCTGCGCGGTCCGGCAGTCTGACGAAACTGTCTGCGGAAGTCGGACGGTGGGTCTTCCATTCCCGGACCGTCTGTCGGCTGGAATGTCCGCAGGATGTGGTGCTGGCTCTGGATGACCCGATTTTCATGGAAACCGGCGACGGGCAGTTCGTTCAGGTGGGGTTCGTGTCGGATGTCGACGGAACCCGCAGCCGGAGTGCGAAAAAAGTCCGGTCGGCTCGGGCGGTCATCTACAGAAAAGCTCTGTCACGCTTTTCCGGCGGGGTGGAACTGCGCTGGCATGCGACTCCCATGAATCTCCGCTGGGTGATGCAGATGCTGATTCCTCCGGAACGTCGGGCGGAAATCGTGGCACTCGTTCAGGAAGAATGGGGACGGCATCAGCGACACGTTATTGCGGAGCTGAAGCCGGTTGTGAAAGACGGTCTGCGCCGGATGGTGCTGGCCATCGAGGCGGAAGTGCCCGCCATTCTGGAACGGCACCGGGAAGACTTTCAGCGGCTGGGACGCCGCTTCGAAATGGATGTTCTGCAGCGCCAGCTGCTGCCGCTGGCCCGGGATGAAATTCTGCCGGTGGTGCAGGAGGAAGTGCAGCCGCTGGCGATGGAGATCGCCGCTGTCCTGTGGGACCGCGTGTCTCTGCTGTCATTCGCCTGGCGTTACCTGTACGACGTGTCGCCTTTGCCTCGGCGGAACGCTGTCCGACAGGAATTCGAACGATTCATCGACGAGGAGGTCGTTCCCGAGCTGGAGTCGCGGACGGACGAGTTTGTCGAAGTGACCAGGGCGGTGCTGCGCCGCCTCATGAACAACGAACGTGTGCAGGCCGGCATCCGCGACAGTCTGGTTCGGATGGCGGAAGACCGGCTGCTGCAGAAGCTGGTGTGGGACATGCTGAAAGAGGCGCTGCTGGAGAATGAGCGGCTGCACGAGCAGATCGACCTGTGGCTGTCCGATCGGGCGACGCAGGCGGCCATGCGCGACGCGTCGGACCGAATGGAGCTGATGGTGCGAAGAATCGGTGATCTGGTGTTCGGCAGCCGTCAGACCGGTGTGACGCCGGAATTTGCCCGCGTTCTGAGATCGCAGATACTCAGCAAGGATCGCAGGTGGCTGGTCATGGTACCGGCGGACGGAACCGGCGACACGACCATCATTCCGGTCGCCATCGCTCAGGAACCCATGCTGTATCCTCAGCGCTTCGCCGGCACGGCGCAGAGTCCTTTGACGCCGGAATTCCCGCGCGCACCACGCTCCCCGGTTCCACAGTCGGAGCGTCCATGATGCGTGCAGAAGCGGATGATTCCGACAGGGGCGGCCCCGCGGTGGATGAGTCGACTCGGCCGGCCATCCGGCTGACCGATTTCAGTCTGTCGGCCGGTGGCCGGGTGCTGCTGGAACACACGTCCGCCGACTTTGCCGCCGGAAGCATGACCCTGATTGTCGGGTTTAGCGGTGTGGGCAAATCGCTGCTTCTGCGCATCCTGGCGGGACTGATCGATTCGGAATCCGGGCCCGTCATCTGGAGCGGACGAATCGAACGCGGTGGCGGACGAGCAGCCGATTCCGCAGACGCGTCACGGCCGGAACGGCCGGCCGTCGTGTTCCAGAACTTTGCTCTGCTGGATGAGCTGTCTCCGGAAGAAAACATTGAGATCGCAGTCGATCACACGAAAGGACATCGCGCCGACGGGAACTCTTCCTGCGATGTGGCTGCGGAACTTCTCGAAAAGCTTGGCGTTCCGACTGATCGGCCCGTTTCGGTCCTGAGCGGCGGTCAGCAGCAGCGGCTGGCGATTGCCCGGGCTCTGGCCACCGATGCCGATGTGATCCTGTACGATGAACCGACGTCCGGTCTGGACGCCGTCACGTCAGAACGTGTGGCCGATCTCATTCGCAGCACGCAGAAAACATACGGCCGGACGGCCATCATTGTGACGCATGATTTCGCGGCACTGCTGAAGGATGCAGACGACGTTTACGTGGTGAACCATGCCACACGTCGTCTGGAACGCGTGCCGCCGGACGCCTGGAACCGGCTGCGGGACCGGCTGGGGACGCCGCCAAGTGCCGATGAAGCCGACGACCGCGTTCCCGGATGGCGGACGCGGGCTGCCGCCGGCGTGGCCGCATTTCTGGAGCGATCGGGTCGTTGTCTGGAGGAGATTCTTCTGCTGCCGTGGTCTCTGCTGCCTCTGTGGAAAAGCCTTCGCTGGGGACTGCGCAGCACGCGTCATTATGTGCTGCTGGCGGCCGGTCCGTCTGCCTGCCTGTACATCATTGTCGCCGGAATCATTCTGGGATTCGTGGCCCAGGATTTCATTTTTCGTTACCTGCCGTTTCGTCAGTACACCGAGCCTCTGCTGATCGAGAATCTGCTGCATGCCACGGGGTTTTCTCTTTACCGTTTTCTGGTTCCGATTCTGTGCACGATTCTGATTGCGGCCCGGTCCGGAGCGGCGGTGGCGGCGGATGTGGGAAGCAAGGTCTACGGCCATCAGATGGATGCCATGATGACCATCGGGATGAATCCCCGACGGGCTCTGCGCACGCCGATCCTGTATGCCTTTCTGCTGGGAACTCCGCTGCTGACGCTGCTCAGTTATGCGGCCGCGAGTCTGACGGCGGCGGTGGCCTTCACGGCGACGCATCCTGACGAAGGCATCGCCTTCTGGGATGCTCACTTTCATCGGGAACTCCGCGATCCCGGGAGCATGGTGTACCACGGCACCGGCTGGCTGCTGGCCAAGCTGATCTGCTGTGCCCTGGGCATCGGAATGATCGCCTGGGCATGCGGAAGCACTCCCAAGAAGAACGGTCCGGAAATCAGTGTCGGAGTCACGCGGTCGATTCTGTGGTCCACGCTGTTCGTTCTGTTCGTTCACTTCGTTTTCTCGCTGCTGGAATTTCGTGCCGTGCAGTAGCAGAACGATGTGCAGCAGTGGAAACCGGTCCGGAACATCGTCCCGTTCCGAGCCGGCGGGACGCCCTGCCGGATCAGATGCTGCGGTTTTCTCGTAAGTTTTCAGCGGCCCCGGCGAACATTCCGCTGGTCTGTGCAGATTCCCCCCACGTACAATCGAGTTCATCCGGAAAACCTGGGGACAAGGCGGCGTCCGTCTGATGGCTGAACCATCTGAAATCGAAGAAACACTGGTGTTTTCGCCGGATTCCGATCCGGCAGACAACGCGCCCCGACCGGTGCTCGTGGAAGGGCAGCAGCCGGCTCTCAGTTCAGCAGTGAGTGATCTGCTGCGTGATCGACTGAAAATCGCCTCGATTCTGCTGTTCCTGGGGTTTTCAGTCTTCTTCGTTCTGAATCGGTTCCTGATGCCCGACCTGGGCGGCCCCGTCGCGGTGGTTCTGGAATGGACCCATCTGGCCGTCATTCTGGTGGCGGGGCTGACAGCCTATCGCCTGTGTACCAACTGCCGGTTTGCCATGGGCCATCTGCGGATGGTGGAATGGCTGCTGTTCGGACTGCCGGTGGTCCTGTTCACGCTCAGCGATCTGGCCTGTCTGTTCGGGGATCCTCAGGAAGTGATCGACCGTCCGATTTCGCCCAAGTGGATTCTGCTGACGTTCATTTATGCGCTGTTCATTCCGAACCGGTGGCAGCGGGCGATCTGGCCCATTGGCACACTTACGGCCATTCCCGTGGTTCTGGTTCTGGCTGCGGAAACCGGTCTGTTTCCGGCGGCCTGGCACGGCAGTGCAGCTCATGTGCGTCATGCCCAGCCGCTGGAGCTGTCGCTGCTGATGCTGGTCACCGCGGCTGCCGCCACAACCGGGGTGCATACGATCAACAGCCTGCGCGAAGAAGCGTTCGAAGCCAGACAGCTCGGGCAGTACCAGCTTTCAAAGAAACTGGGATCCGGCGGTATGGGGGAGGTCTATCTGGCAGAGCACATGCTGCTGAAACGCCCCTGTGCCATCAAGGTGATTCGGCCGGATCACGCCGGCGACAGCCGGATGCTGGCGCGGTTCGAACGCGAAGTTCAGGCCACGTCGAGGCTGACTCACTGGAACACCGTGGAGATCTTCGATTACGGCCGGGCCCAGGACGGGACGTTCTATTACGTCATGGAATATCTGCCGGGAATGAATCTGGAACAGCTCGTGGCCATGCACGGCCCGCTGCCGGCCGAACGGGTCATCCACCTGATGACTCAGCTGTGCGAAGCGCTGGAAGAAGCTCACGCATCCGGTCTGATTCACAGAGACATCAAGCCGGCCAACATTTTTGCGGCTCACCGTGGCGGTGTGTACGACGTGGCCAAACTGCTCGATTTCGGTCTGGCCCGTCCGCTGACAGGTCTGAACGACAGCGAACTCACTCAGGAAGGCACGATCACCGGGTCTCCGTTGTACACGTCTCCTGAGCAGGCGGTCGGGGATCCGGCCGATGAACGCAGCGACATTTATTCTTTGGGGGCGGTCGCCTGGTGGCTGCTCACGGGGCGCCCTGTGTTCGAAGATGAAAATCCCGTGAAACTGCTGGTGGCCCACGCCACCCGGGATACCGGACGGCCTTCGGATGTGCAGGCGGGGATTCCGGAAGATCTGGAAAACATTGTGGTGCGATGTCTGCGCAAAAAGCCCGAAGAACGCTTTCAGAGTGCAACCGATCTGCGGCATGCTCTGCTGAGCTGTACGGATGCAGCCCGATGGTCACGCCGGGACGCGCGCGAATGGTGGATGACTCATGGCTGCCCGCAGAAAAAACAGCTCGATCGCCAGGTTCTGCAGGACGCGGTCGCCTGACGGGGCCTGCGGCAGCCGACGACCGGCCGGGGCCGCCGGATGTGGGCAGACACGGGAGGCGAGCCGGGCGCCGGGGGCGTGGTCGGCTCGGCTGTCGGAGTCGTTTGTCGGGGCATCGCCGGCTGCGTAAGCTGGCGGCGCTGTCGAAGGAATCCGGATGAGACGTTTCCCTCCGAACGAAGGTCGTTTGTCATGCTGTTTCGCCTGACGGTCCCGGTGATTGCCCTGTGTCTGTCTGTCTGCGGAAGTCACGCTGAAGAGCCGGCCTGGCCTCAGTTTCGCGGACCGGGGGCCCGCGGTGTCGCGCCCGGCGACCGCGTTCCCCTGCACTGGTCGGCCAGTGAAAACGTCGAATGGAAAACGGATCTGCCGGGACGTGGCTGGTCATCGCCGATTGTGTGGGGCGATTCGGTCTTTCTGACGACCGTGATCAATCAGGGGGTGTCGGAAGAACCGAAGAAGGGACTCTATTTCGGAGGCGACCGGCCGGATCCTCCGGAAAGCGTGCATCAGTGGATCGTCTGTTGTCTCGATCTGAATTCCGGAACCATCCGGTGGCAGAAACAGGTCCATGAAGGTCGGCCGGAGTCATCGATTCATCTGAAGAACAGTTTCGCGTCGGAAACGGCTGTGACGGACGGGACGTTCGTTTACGTGTGTTTCGGGAATCTGGGTCTGTACTGCTTCGACTTCGATGGCCGGCTCATCTGGGAACGTCCCATCGAACCCAGGAAGACGCGCCTGGGCTGGGGGACGGCGGCTTCCCCGGTTCTGCACGACGGCCGTCTGTATTACGTGTACGACAACGAAGAAGCTTCCTGGCTGATGGCTCTGGATGCTGCCACCGGCAATGAAATCTGGCGTGTGGACCGCGATGAGAAAAGCAACTGGGCCACACCGTATGTGTGGCAGAACGGGCTGCGGACGGAAATCGTGACGCCGGGAACCGGAAAGGTCCGTTCCTATGACCTGGATGGACATCTTCTGTGGGAATTCGGAGGCATGTCCAGCATCACCATTGCCACTCCGTATGAATACGACGGGCTGCTGTATGTGACGTCCGGGTATGTCGGCGATCGACGTCGTCGGCCCATTTTCGCGATTCGCCCGGGGGCTTCCGGCGATATCACTCTGGGGGATGAGGAAACGTCGAATGAATGGATTCAGTGGTGTCAGAAGCTGGCCGGTCCCTACAACCCGTCGACCATCATTTACGACGACCGGCTGGTCGTCCTGTACGACTTCGGATTTCTGGCGTCATTCGATCCGCACGACGGGTCTCCGATCACGCCCAAAAAACGTATTCCGCGGGGACGGGCCTTCACGGCATCGCCCTGGGCGGGCGGTGGCCACATTTTCTGTCTGAATGAAGACGGGGTGACGTTCGTTCTGAATTCTTCGGACGAACTGGAGATTCTGCACACGAATTCTCTGGCCGAAGACGACATGGCCATGGCGACTCCGGCCATCGTCGGTGATCGTCTGCTGATCCGCACCGCCCCGCGTCTGTACTGCATCCGCGAGGGAGCCGGTGTTCGCAGGGAAGTCAGTTCGAACTGAAGCGAACGGCAGCGGACTGGCGGAGCGAAACGGCCGACAGGCAGTGGGCGCGCGGCGGAAGGATCGAAACAGATCGGCACGATCCGGCGACAGGACCGTATCCACAGTGGCGTCGGTCGACGATGGCGGTATGATTCTGCACCACAGCACCGCTGTGCCGGGGGATCCCTTGCCGGGGAGCTGCCTCGGTCCTGCCAGATCACCTTCACTGTTTTCCTGAGCGTCTTTCCAGGATCGGATGCCGTCGGTGTCATCCGATCGCCGTCCGGCTGGTTCCAATGTCTGCAGATCCGCGCACTGTACGCGTCGCCATCGTGGGTGGCGGCATGTTTTTCGATGAAATCATCGGTCCGTCGTTTCGCGATTTCATGCGGGGAGGACTGGCCGGAGCTCTGAACAGCATCGGCATGAGCCATCTGGCGCCGGCGGTGGCCGACGTCCGCATTCAGGTTGTGGCCGTGGGAACGCGCAGTGAGCGGAATGGCACGGCGGGAAAGATCGCGGCCGCCTTCATGCACGAATTTCCGGATCGTCAGGTGACGGCCCGCTACGGGGAGACCGTGTGGAAGGACATTCTGCGTGAAGACCGTCCGGATATTCTGTTTGTGGCGACTCCGGATCATGTGCACACGCAGCCCATTCTGGATGCTCTGGATGCCGGCTGCGACGTGATCACGGAAAAACCGCTCTGTCTGACCACAGCGGAAGCAGATGCCATCGTGCAGAAGGCAGACGAACACGGCCTGATTGTCGCGGTGGACATGCACAAGCGGTTCGATCCGTTCGTGCGTGACATGATGATGAACGCTCAGGAAAAGTACGGTGCCATCAACCGGGTACGGGCTGTTCTGGAAGAACCTCTGGAAGTCAGCACCGAAGTGTTCGCCTGGGCCGAACAAAGCAATCCGTTCGCCTATGTCGGATGTCACTGGCTGGATGTCGTCCACCATTATCTGAACGTGAAACCGCGGGCTGTGTTCGCCACGGGGCAGAAGAACCTGTTGCTGCACTGGGACGAACATCACGTGGAAATCGCCCGGCGGCGCGGGACGGATCCATCGGTCTTCCGGCGGCGACAGGCCATTCGGACGTGGGACAGCGTCGACGTGGCGGTGACGTACGACACGGGAATGCGGGGCGACTACAACAACAACTGGATCAATCCGGCGGAGTTCGAAGGAGCCGTCAATCAGGAAATCGAAGTCTACGGGATCTACGGGCGCGGGATGGTGGATCAGCAGGACCGCGGATTTCGCGAGGCGGTCATTGGTGACGGATCGCGCACCCGCAATCCGTCGTTCGGCGGACGGATTCAGCATGCGGGCGGATTTCCCGAGCTGTTCGGGTATGGGAAGGCGTCCATCGCGTCCGGTCTGCTGGCCATCATCCGGCGGCGGCTGCTGGGAGAATCTCCGGAGTCTCTGGAAGGAACCTGGCCCACGGCACGCAGCCAGCGGGACGTGGTGCAGGTGATCGAAGCGGCTTCGGTGGTGGCGCAGAAAAATTACGAATACTTTGAAGCGGGCCGGGGAACTCCCGTGACGGCCATTCTTCACGACACTTCCATCGAAGTGGTGGACCCCTTTTCCGAATAGCTGCCTTCCGGCCGGGGGCATGTGGTCTGTCCGGCGTGGCGGTACGATTCGCAGGCACGCCGGGGAATTCCGGATGCTGCACAACGGCAACAAAGAAAGTTCGACGTGATGAACCGACCGATCCGAATGTGTCTCATGGCAGCCGTGCTGGTTCTGTCGGCTGCAGCAGCTCAGGAACCGTCGAATCCGGAACCGGCTGCCCGGGCCGGATTTTCCAGCGACGTGACAACGGATGTCCGGCCCTGGACGCACCTGAACTTCTTCAATGATCCGGTGAACTTTCAGTTCGCCATCATCAGCGACAATTCCGGCGGGACGCGTCCGGGTGTGTTTGCAGACGGCATTCGCAAACTCAATCTGCTGATGCCGGAGTTCGTGATGAGCGTGGGAGACTTCATTCCCGGGAACACGACGGATCGGGCCGTGCTTGCCCGTGACTGGGCGGACATCGATCGGCAGATTGCTCCGCTGAAGGTGCCCTTCTTCTTCGTGCCGGGAAATCACGACATCAACAACGATGTGATGCGTGATGTCTGGAAAAAGCGTTTCGGTGTTCCGTTCTATTCGTTCGTATACCGCAACGTCCTGTTTCTGGCCCTCGATTCCACCGGCGAGAAAGGACGCATCATCCCCGATCATCAGGTGGAATCGATGCGCCGGGCTCTGCAGGAACATGCCGATGCCCGCTGGACATTCGTATTTCTGCACCACCCGCTCTGGCTGTACGAGGATCCGGCGGGGTTTGCAAAGATCGAACCGCTGCTGGAGGGACGTCCGCACACCGTCATTGCCGGGCACACGCATCAGTATCTGTACGAACACCGCAACGGGTCCGATTACTACATTCTGGGGACGACCGGCGGCGGCAGTGCGCTGCGTGGGCGACGTTTTGGAGAATTCGATCATGTGACATGGGTCACCATGACAGACGACGGGCCGGTGATTGCCAATCTGATGCTCAGCGGAATTCTCCCGCACGATGCGACGACGCGGGCCGATTATGAACTGACCAGCGCCCTGCTGAGTGCCACTCAGTTGCCGTTTTCCGTCCTCACGGATTCCGATCAGTCTGTCCGCCGGGCGAGTGTCGATCTGATCCTGCGCAACCCGTCGGCCCATCCTCTGCACGTGACGGCCGCTTTTCGGCATGAACACGCCCTGCGTGTGACGCCTTCGGCTCTGGACGAGATCATTGCTCCCCGCAGCGAACAGACGGTTCGGGTGACCGTGACAGCGGACACGCCGATTCCGACCGAGGCTCCCGCTCTTCTGGAACTCGGCTGGAACATGGGTTACCGGTTCGAAGATGAGGAAGACCTGTTTCTGACCGGAACACGCGCCATTCCGGTGCGGCCTCAGCAGGAAGCACTGATCGCCACAGTCTGCCCGGAGTTCGTGGAACAGGTTCAGGTGCATCCGGTTCCGGTGGATGCGGAGTCCGTTCTTCGCTACACGACAGACGGCACAACACCTCAGAGAAACTCACCGATTTTCGATACTCCGATCATGGTTCGACAGGCGACCACGCTCAAAGTCCGCCGGTTCCGCCGGGATGGCGTGGCGAGCGCCACAGCGGTGCAGACGTATCGGCCCGTCCCGCGGGGAACCGGGCTGAAATATCGGTACTACGAAGGGGCCTGGACGAAAATGCCGGATTTCGAACGGATGACTCCGAAATTTGAAAGCGTGATGTCCGATCTGAATGTCGAATCCCGCCAGTTGCGTCCGGACGACTGGGGCATGGTTCTGACCGGGAAGATGCGGATTCCCAAAACCGGTCGCTACACGTTTTATCTGAATTCCGACGACGGCAGTCTGCTGTTCATCGATGGACGCCTGATCATCGATAACGACGGAGATCACAGCGAGCTGGAGCTGAGCGAATCTGTTGCGCTCACGGCGGGTGTCCACGACCTGAAGCTGGAGTACTTCGATTCGCTGGGAGAAGCCATCCTGGAACTCGACGTGGAAGGTCCCGGTCTTTCCCGTCAGCCTCTGCCGTTCGACTGGATTTCCCACTGACGGCGACGGTGGCCGTGTGTCTCGATTGCGGCTGGCATCGGTATTTTCGTAACGAATCAGCCTTCTGATGGTGGTGCGGCCAGTGGCAGCAGAGTTCCGGTCGCGTGATTTTTCGAGATGGCTGCGTTATTCTGAAGGCTCGGGTGCACGGGTTTTCGGTTCTTCTGTCAGCGAGGAATATCATGACTGTCACTGCCGCCGACATTCGGTCGATCACTGCCGCTCGGTTCGAAACCCCGCAGAAATTTCTGGATTTCTGTGCCAATGACGGACAGCCGCTGGGGGGAATCATTGGCAATGAGTTCGTTTCCGGCACGATGAATGCGACGTTCGAAACGGCAGATCCCGGGTCACTGGAAGTGCTGGCGCGTGTCTGTGAAATGGGGCAGGCGGAAGTCGACGCGGCTGTCCAGGCCGGCCTGCGGGCCTTTCATGGGAATGGGGTGAGCGGCTGGAAGAACTTTCCCGTGGATGAGCGCTGCGAGCTGGTCATGAAGCTTGTGGAACTGGCCGAACGCGATCGCGATGTTCTGCTGGCGTGCGAAGTGCGGGACGGCGGCAAGCTGTCGGAACTGGCCGAGGGAGATTTCGATCAGATTCGGGCCTGTGCGTCCTACTTCTGCGATGTGGCCCGCCGGATTCCTCTGGGAGACAGCGCCGCCCAGGAAGTGGCTCCGGGCATCCAGGGATATTCCACTCGGGAACCATGGGGTGTGGTGGCGGGCATCATTCCCTGGAACTATCCCATTGTGCTCACTTCATGGTTCATGTTTCCCGCTCTGCTGGCGGGCAACTGCGTGCTGATCAAGCCGGCCGAAGACACACCTCTGTCGGCCCTCTATCTGGGGCGTCTGGCCATCGAAGCCGGATTTCCTCCGGGGGTGATCAATGTGCTGCCGGGACGCGGGGAACTGACCGGGCAGTTCATCGCGGAACATCCGCAGATTCGCTACATCTCGTTTACGGGGTCCCCTGGGGTCGGTCAGCACATTCTGCGAACCTGCGATCGCCACGGCACGCGTGTGAAGCGGGAAATGGGAGGCAACGGAGCGGCCATTGTTCTGGATGACGCCGATCCGGAGCTGGTCGCACGCATGATCGGTCGTCATGCCAATCAGCACTATGGCCAGACATGCTGCACCGTGCATCGGGTGTTTGTGGATCAGAAAATCGCGGATGATTTCATCGATGCCGAACGGACCTTTCTGAACGAACTGAAAATCGGGTACCAGGCGGATGAAGGAACGCAGCTGGGAGCTGTCATCAATGCGACGCAGCGCCGCCGCATCCTGCAGGCTCAGCAGGAAGCCGCCCGGCGCGGCGGACAGCCGATTCTGCCCGGTGGCCCCGCGGAAGTCGCCGGCCGGGACGGTTACTACGTGCGGCCGGCACTGTTCCGAACGTCTCCGGGGATCGACTGCAATCCCACAGAAGTGTTCCACACGTTCACGGTGGTCTGTCCCGTGTCGTCGGCCGAACAGGCACTGGAGCTGGCCAACCGGTCGCCGTATGGTCTGGGAGCCAGCGTCTGGACGAAGGACGTGCAGCGCGGTGTCGAACTGGCCCGACAGCTTCGCGACGGCACCTGTCAGGTGAACTGCCACAACATGATCGCCTACGGGCTGCCGTACGGCGGACAGGGGATTTCCGGCGGACCGGGGGCAGGCGTCAACTGCGAAGACACGTTCCGCGATTACACCCAGGTGAAGGCGATGTATGTGGCCGACTATCCTGGATCGTGATCCGGTCGGGACGCGGGAGACGCCGGCCGAAAGATCGCCCTGGCGGGAATGCCCTGGCGGCACGTGGCGCTGCGTTCAGAACGGTTGTGCCGCGGCGGTGATGCTTCGGGAGGGACGCTGATGCGGCGTGTGTCGATTCTTGTGTCGGTGGTGGTGCTCCTGGCGGCTGGTGTGGTTCGAGCCGACAACTGGCCTCAGTTTCGTGGTCCGAACTGCAGCGGCATCAGTCGGGAGACGGCGGATCTGCCCGTAAAGTTTTCTGACCGACAGGGAGTCGCCTGGCGCTGTGAGCTGGGGGACGGCATCGGCTGTCCCGTCGTGGCGGACGGCCGGGTGGTCGTGTCCACGATGTTCGGCGAGTCTCATGTGGGACTGGTCGCTCTGGAAGCTGCCAGCGGGCGGAAGTTGTGGGAGCGGCGGTGGCCGATCGGCGATGTCGATGACATCCATCGGACGAACAGTTACGCATCGACGACCCCGGCGATCGATTCAGATCGCGTCTATTTCTACTTCTGGACGCTGGGTCTGGTGGCTGTTGATGCACAGACCGGGGCCGACGTGTGGCATCAGAAGCTGCCGATTCCCTACTTCGTATTCCGGTGGGGAGCCGGGATGTCGCCCGTGCTTTACGACGATCTGGTCATTTTCGTTCAGGACGACGACCTGCATCCTTCCATTCGGGCCTTTGACCGGAAAACGGGGCAGCAGCGGTGGATGGATGACCGCAGTGACATGGCCGTGAATTACTCTCATCCGGTCATCTGCCGGACGCCGACCGGAGACGAACTGGTTGTGGCCGGCACCGGGCTGCTCATTGGTTACGATCCACGGACAGGAAAACGTCTCTGGCAGGCCCGCACACTGCTGCGCAACATCAAGACGACCCCCGTCTGTCACGACGGAATCGTGTATGTGTCCGTGCAGAGCGGCGGGATTGCCAATCAGTGGCTGGTCTCGGTGGACCAGGCAGAAACGGGAAACGGGGACGGACGTCTCACGCGGGAAGAAATCCAGGCCTTTGTGGGAAATCGACCGGTCCCGGAACGTTTCTACGAAAAGACCTTCGGGCGGGGAGATCTGGATGGCGACGGGGATCTGGAAGGGCGGGAACTGGACCTGGCTTTTCTGCATCCGGACAACTTCGCCGGAGCCTCGTACGATGCGAAGAACCCGGCGGACCAGTGCATTCTGGCAGTGCGGGGCGGAGGCCGTGGAGACGTGACGGACACACACGTGCTGTGGAAGCACCGCACGAAGCACACCGACCATATCGTCTCTCCGCTGGTGGTTTCCGGCCGCATGCTGCTGGTCAAAGAAGGGGGAATCGCCACCTGTTTCGATGTGCGGGACGGGTCATCGATTTTCGGGCCGGTCCGCATTCGGAACGAAGGACAGTACTTCGCTTCGCCGGTCTGTGGAGGCGGCAGAATCTACGTAGCCGGTGAAAACGGCCGCATCGTGGTTCTGGAGAATGCTCCGACACTGAAGGTGCTGGCGGTCAATGAGATGGGCGACGCGATTCTGGCCAGTCCGGCCATTTCCGACGGCGCTCTGTATGTCCGCACCCGCAGCGCCCTGCTGAAAGTCACTGGAGACAGGGGCTGAAGCCGGACGGCACAGGAATTTTCGCGTCAGCCGTACCGTGCTTCGCTGACAGTGGCGTCGACAGTGTGCCGGTATGTCCCTGTACAGATCATGGCCGGGAGATGGTTCGGCGAATGTGAGCGATGTAGCGGTCGATGCTGTGGTCGGCGAACGGATCGATGCGCAGACGCAGCAGAGCGGCCAGAAATCCGGACAGGGAATCGCGCAGGCGGAGCAGCCCGGTCAGTCTGCGGATGCGGCCGCGGCGGTCCAGATACATTTCCTGGCCGGAATGGCGGTACCCCATCCACACCGGCGGCACACGCGTGACCAGATCGTTGTTGTTGACCCACCGCGTGTGGTTCAGTTCGACGAAGTTCACGAATCGCCGGTCGCCCACACGCGGGCTTCCGTAGGTGAACAGGCCATAAGGGACAGAATCGATTTCGGAAAGAAAACAGCGTCCGGCACAGATGGTGGCCACCGCCGCTCCCAGGGAATGTCCTGTGAACCACAGGGTCCGCTGGTTGTCGCGGAGAGCGTTTTCCAGTCCAGGCCACAGATCGTCGGCTTCTTCGCAGAATCCCCGATGAACACGGCCGAACGTTTCGGTGATCACGGACAGGGCATTGATGTCGGCCCGGATGTCGTTCCATTCCTGCGGTTCCGTCCCCCGGCAGGCCACGACGCAGTCGAATTCCGAACTGAAGATCCACGCCTGGGCTCCGTCACGGCTGAAAAAACGAGCCTCGGAAAAACCGGCGTCTGCCAGAACGCATTCAATGCGGCCCGGATCGTAATAGGCCAGAGACGACAGTTCGGCGAACAGCAGCGACTGCTGCAGCAGGGACAGTTCCGCGATCGGCCCGTTGCCGCGCGTGGGGGACAGAAGTCCCGCGTCGGATGTCTCAGAAGTGACTCCGCTGGCGGCCGCACTGTTCACAGCAGCATCCTTTCCGCTGTCCGGCTGGAATGATCGTTCAGGCGGTGTCTGTCCGGTCGGCCATGAGTGTCAGAACCTCTGTCAGGGTGGCCAGTCCCTGTTCGAGATCGTTCCGGGAAATGTTCAGAGCCGGAAGAAGCCGGACCACGGTGTCCTGCGTGGCGTTGACCAGAACGCCGCGTTCCATACACAGTTCCACCGCCGGGGCCGCCGGAATGTCCAGATCGATGCCGACCATCATGCCGGCGACACGGACGTCTCGAATGATATTCAGGTGTTCCTGAAGTTCGCTGAGCCTGCCTCGGATGAATTCCGCGGACGCGTTCACGTGTTCCAGAAGCTGTTCCTGTTCGATGGTTTCTCCCGTCGCCAGTCCGGCTGCCATGGCCAGAGGATTTCCGCCGAACGTGGAGGCATGCATTCCGGGGCGCAGATCCGCCGCGATTTCGTCCCGGGCGATCATGGCCCCGCACGCGACGCCTCCGGCCAGTCCTTTGGCGACCGTCACGATGTCCGGAACGACCGGCGTCTGCTGATAGGCGAACCAGGTACCCGTTCGGCCCATGCCGGTCTGAACCTCGTCGAAAATCAGCAGCAGTTCGTGTTCGTCGCAGATGTCCCGCAGCCCCTGCAGAAATGCGGGATCCGGAATGCGAATGCCGCCCTCTCCCTGGATCGGTTCGATCATGATCGCACAGGTTTCGTCGTCCACCAGAGTGCGGACGGCGTCGAGATCATTGATGGGGGCATAGCGGAAGCCGGCCAGGAGCGGTCCCAGGCCTTCGTGGTACTTCGGCTGAGCGGTGGCGGTCAGGGCGCCGAATGTCCGGCCGTGAAAGCCGCGTTCGAACGTGATTGTCCGGTAACGGCCACGAGCCGATCCGTGCAGCCGGGCCAGCTTGATGGCCGCTTCACAGGCTTCGGCGCCGCTGTTGCAGAAGAAGGCTTTTCCGAAACTGCGGGAACAGAGGAATTCCGCGAAACGTCCCTGAGCTTCGGTGTACCACGTATTGGGAACATGGATGAGCCGTGCGGCCTGTTCACGGATGGCGTCCACGACGGTCGGGGGCGAGTATCCCAGAAGATTGCAGCCCCAGCCGGGAAACAGGTCCAGGTAACGCCGTCCTTCTGCATCGCGGACCCAGGAACCGGATCCTTCGACCAGAGAAATCGGATAGCGTGTGTAGTTGGGGATCACGTACCGGTCGAACAGTCCGATCGTTGCCTGGCTGTCCAGATCCGCGGCGGTGGTCATATGTCCTGTCCTGTGAATGGCTGATGGGGCGGAAAAGACGGGCATCGTGCGGCCCGTCATTCGTTCATGTTCGGAAGAATAATGATGCTGTGTTTACCCGAAGATGCCCAGTGGGCATGAACGTATTCGCAGCGCGGGGGTTCCGTCTTCGGCGGACACTGTCCTGTTCGGCGGACACTATCCTACGATTTCGGTTCCCACACCGGTGTCAGAATAGATTTCCAGCAGTACGGAATGGGGCATTCCGGCATCCACAATGTGCACTTTGCTGACACCGGCTGCCAGAGCGTCCAGGGCTGCCTGGACTTTGGGGACCATTCCGCCGGAGATTGTACCGTCTGAGATGAATCCGCGAACCTCAGTTGCCGTCACATGAGACAGGCGGGAATCCGGGTTGTTCACGTCCGTGAGAATCCCAGGAATATCGCTCAGAAAAACCAGCTTTTCCGCATCGATCGCCCGGGCGACGGCGGCGGCGGCCGTGTCGGCGTTCACATTCAGCCGGTGTCCGTGATCGTCCAGAGCGATGCTGGGGATGACGGGAATGGTCCCGGTGGAACAGACGCGGGACAACAGGTCGCGATCGACATGAGTCACCTGGCCGACAAAACCGGGGTCGATCGTTTGTCCGTTGTCATCGGTGAGCTGCAGGGGAGCGGCGGTGAGGACATTTTCGGTGCCGAAGTGCAGGCCGGTGGCCCGTCCGCCGCGATCCTGAATCCGACAGACCAGATCCGGACAGATTTCCTCAATGAGAACACGGGAAGCGATTTTCAGAGTGGCCTGGTCGGTGTAGCGCCGCCCTTCCACGAAGGTCGGTTCGATGCCTTCCCGGGCCATGGCGGCACTGATGGCACTGCCGCCGCCGTGCACCAGAATCGGCCGCATGCCCACGGTGGCCATGAATACGATGTCGGTGAGCAGACTGTCCACGGCTGTGGAGTCGCTGAGTGTGCTGCCGCCGAGTTTCACGACGACGTAGCGGCCACGGAAGCGGCGGATCCATCCGAGTGCTTCGATGAGAGTGTCGGCTTTGCGGATGGCTTCCTGCATGGGACAGTCACTGGAAGGAGCGGGAGATGCGGAATGCGGCGGATTCTAAGCCGCGGGAATCGGGATGCAATCGGCCACCGGGGTTGCACAGGGAAACCGGCCGAGTAACCTGACCGGTGAGGTCGCTGGTGCGGCCTTCGTGACGGAGGTGACTGTCGGCGCTGCGAAACATTCCGCAGACGTCGGGCAGTTGAAAAGGGAAGACGGTGCAAGTCCGTCGCGGTCCCGCCGCTGTAACCGGGGACAGAATCGCAGGTCCACTGCCGCAGAAAGCCGCTTGCAGGTGCTTTCCGGCGGGAAGGGCGATCCTACTGGACGATCCGGAAGCCAGAAGACCTGCCTCCGCGCGTGTTGATATCCCTTCGCGGAAAGGTGATGTCGGCGACTGACAGCCAGGCGTCCTGCGCGCCCCGGTCAGTTCACCGGTATTGCTTCTCCTGGTGCTGTTCTGGAGAAGAATCATGCGGTTTCTTTTTGGGGCCCGCCGTCGGGCCTTCACGCTCATCGAGCTTCTGGTGGTGATCGCGATCATCGCGATTCTGCTGAGTCTGCTGCTGCCGGCGGTGCAGCAGGCCCGGGCTGCCGCCCGGCGGACTCAGTGCCGCAGCCGACTGAAACAGATCGTGCTGGCCCTGCACAACTACGCGGATGTTTACCCCGAACACCTGCTTCCGTATGTGGTAGAAGATGAGCAGCGGCTGAACTATCTGATGACGTTTGCGGGAAATCAGGGAACGTCTCAGTTCTGGTTCGGGGTGGTGGATTACGACGCGGCAACCCCGGAAGAACAGTTCGATTTCGCCTCCGGGCCGCTGGCACCGTTCATGGAAACGAATTATGCGGCCTTTCAGTGTCCGGACTTCGGCCCGGCCCAGATGGACAACGTGGCCTGGGGAAAACCGGCCTGCGGCTTCGGATACAACGGATACTATCTGTCGCGTCCTTCGGGAATCGAATATCCGCCTCCGACCTATGCGGCCACGTACAGTTCTCAGCCGCTGACACGGCAGTTCCGCGATCTGCGTTCCACGAGTCAGACCGTGGCGTTTGCCGACGCCGCTCAGGTGAAGTACGTGACTTTCGTCCCGGCCACGTTCAGTTTCGAAGAAACGTGGCTGCTGGAACCGCCGTCCAACAATTTTCCGAATGTGCATTTTCGTCATAGCCAGTCAGCCAACGTGGCCTTCATGGATGGCAGCGTCCGCACGTTCGGCCGGGCGTTTCGCATCGACGTACCCGGATCCAATTTCATTCATCCGGATCAGGCCGCCCGCATGGAGGAAGAGAATCTCGGTTATGTGAGCGAAGGCGGACTGGATGATCCGGATCAGCAGGATGCCCTGTATGACCGATACTGACGGCAGCGGCTGCCGACGCTGAGCAGCGCTGGCTGCTGTGGCTGACCGGCGCATCGTCCATTTCTGCGCAGGCAGCCTGCCTGAGTTTGCTCGTCTTCTGACGATTCCCGGGACGTGGAACGGTCGAAATCGCTTCGGACCCGCTGTACAAACAGGCGGTGGACGGGAGGCTGGGCGGTTCTGTCCTGCCGAGTTCCGGCTGTTGCGGGGAAGTTGCCATGAATCCGGACCGTCTGTCCCGGGAATCGTCTGTTCCTCCACGCATCCCGCGGGATCCGCAGAACGACTGCACACTGCGGACCATCGAGCGGCGGCGGCACTTTGTGCAGGAACAGACCGGTGCGGAACTGCACCATGTGGCGCAGATGTCGTTCGATCCGGCGATGCTGCCCGGCAACATCGAGAATCCTATCGGTGTGGCACAGGTGCCGATCGGGCTGGCCGGCCCGCTGGTGATCCGCGGAGAACATGCGCAGGGCGTGTTTTACGTTCCGCTGGCCACGACCGAAGGGACGCTGGTGGCCAGTTACAGCCGCGGGATGCGGCTGCTGACGACACTGGGCGGTGCGTCGACCGTGGTGATCCATCGTTACATGCAGCGTGCGCCCGTGTTCCACTGCCGCACGGCACAGGAAGCGCGTGACTTCGGTGTCTGGCTGAAGCAGCAGACGGACCAACTGCGAGCGGCGGCCGAAGCGACCACATCGGTGGGCAGGCTGTCTCACGTGGAACAGTATGCTGTGGGACCTCTGTGTTATCTGCGGTTCAACTTCACGACGGGCGATGCAGCCGGACAGAATCTGTGCGGTAAGGCCACTCTGGCGGCCTGTGAATGGATTGCGGAGCACACCCCTGTCCCCGTGCGGTTCACGCTGTCCGGAGCCATCGATACGGACAAGAAGCATTCTCAGATGAACACGCTGCATTCGCGCGGAGCGCGTGTGGTGGCGGAAGTCGTCATTCCCGCTGATGTCCTGCAGGAACAGATGCGTGTGGACACCGGTTCGCTCTACCGTGCCCGTCAGGTGTCGACCGTGGGAGGACTTCTGGCGGGAACATCGAGCAACGGGCTGCATGCGGCCAATGGTCTGGCGGCTCTGTTCATCGCCACCGGTCAGGATGCCGCCTGCATCGCCGAATCGCAGGCCGGTCTGACGTATCTGTCACTGGCAGACAACGGCGATCTGTACTGGTCGATCACACTGCCGTCTTTGATCATCGCCACGTACGGCGGCGGCACGGGCCTGGCGACTCAGCGGGAATGTCTGGAGATCCTGGGCTGTTACGGACCAGGACGGGTTCTCAAACTGGCCGAAATCTGCGCAGCGACCGTCCTGGCCGGCGAGATTTCTCTGGCGGCGGCTGTGGTGGGCGGGGACTGGGTCAGCAGTCACGACCGCTTTGGCCGCAACCGGCCGTAGTTCAGAGTCAGGCGATCCGACATGAGAGACTTTTCTCGGAATGCACCATTTCCTGCTGCAACTGCTGGTCTCTGCTGCCGATCGATACAGACATGGTGCAGAGTTTCGTGAGTCATTCGTCTGCACGGCATGTCGGATCCGTACCGCAGGTCCGTGATATCTCAGCGCAAACCAAAAACAAAAAAACTGTCAGTTCATTTTGCCCTTGACAGTCGGACTGGTTTGGCGAAAACTTTGACCAATGTCGTGCTGTTTTACCGTCGCGATGGCGTCCATCCATACATGATCAGTCGTTTCGTCCACTTCATTCTGTGCATGTCTGCACTGTCCTGTCCTGTCCTGGACGGGGCCTGCTGTACCGGCAGACATTCTGCGCCGGAAGTGACGACCGTTCATGTTCATACGGACGGATGCTGCAGGGAGTCAGCCGGTGATGCGCCGGGACTTCCACCATCCTCGGACGAATGCCACGACTGCTTCTGCGCCGGGGCGCTGCCGCCGAATCTTCAGGAAGGGCCGGCAGATTCTGCCGATGCGGGGCCTGCGGTTGTTCCCGTGTTTCATCTGTGCCCGGGCGATGCAGGAATTTCGGCGGGGGCGGAATCCCGCCTGCTGGCCGTTGTGCTCCCTTCAGGCGCGAGCACTGTGCTGAGGTGCTCCGGGCGGCTGCTGCTTTAGGCGCCTGTTGTCTGCTGCAGGGTGTCGGTTCTGTCTCCGGCGCCTGTCTGCGCTGGTGCTGCCCGGATGGTTCCGGCAGTCATGCTGCGGTTCGTGCACCGCCTGAATGCTTTTGTTTTGGAGTACAACGATGTCTGAAGTGATCACTCCGCCGGAAATCCCGGCTTCTCCGCTGCCTTCCCGGGAACCGGATCTGCCGGAAGAGTCGCCGGGAGGCCTGTCTGATGGACCTCGCAGCAGGACCGTTCGCGGTCTGCTGTCCGCGGCTGCAGGCTGGCTGCCGTCGATCGCCGTCGTATGCGCTTTGGCGGGACTGGCGCTGTATGGCCATCACAACGACTGGAAGCTGCCGAAGTTTGGATCGCTGGCGGAACCGTCCACGGTGGAAACGGTTGCCTGGTGCGACAGTCACGGGGTTCCGGAAGACGAGTGCATCAACTGCATTCCGGACCTGATTGAGCCGGCTCCGGAACTCACCTTTTGTCACGTCCATGGCGTTCATGGGTGTGTTCTGGACGATCCGTCGCTGGCGGAAACGAAGAAGCCGGTCCAGGCGACTCCGGCGGATCTGGAACGAGCCGAACGGGCTCTGGCGATTCGCCCGCGCCGAGAAAACCTGCCGACGAGTCAGTTTCCGGGATCACGGATTCAGTTTGCATCGATTGATGCCATGCGGCGGGCCGGCGTGGATGTGGAACCTGTGACGCGTCGTGCCATGACGGAAAGTCTGAATGTGGCCGCGGAAGTCCTGTACGACGCCACACGTACCGCAGAAGTGTCTCCACCGGCTGACGGTGTGGTGCGGCAGGTGTTTGTCAATGTGGGGGACTGGGTGGAAGCCGGCCAGCTGCTGGCTGTCGTGGATTCGGAAAAGGCCGGTCGTCTGAAGTCGGAACTTCTGGCGGCGCTGTCTGACGAACGGCTGAAGAAAGATGTTGTTCGGCGCATCGAGCCGCTGGCGCAGCAGGATGCGGTTCCGCGTCGCCGGCTGATCGAAACACAGACGGATCTGCAGCAGGCCCGTGCCGCTGTCGATCGGGCCGTGCGGGCTCTGAGCAATCTGGGGCTGACGGTCGATGTCGATTATCTGAGGTCTCTGGCGGCGGATGAGGCAAACCGGGCTGTCAGCCGGCTGGGAACCGAGCAGATGGACGAATCGTCTGTCAGCGGCAATCTGATCGGCGTGACGGCGCCCCTGTCCGGCCGTGTCGTGGTGCGGGAAGCTGTGATCGGAGAGGTTGTGGATCGGGGAACCCGGATGTTTCGGCTGTCGGACACGCGGGTGATGTGGCTGGATCTGCGGGTCCCGGCCGAAGACGCGATGCTGACGCACATCGGTCAGGAAGTCCGTTTTCAGCCGGATGGACAGACCCGTCAGCATGAGGGACATGTCATCTGGATCAGCTCCGCGGTGGACCGTCAGACGCGAACAGTGCGTGTGCGGGCGGAGCTGGATAATTCCGACGGGCATCTGAAAAACGAAGCGTTCGGGATCGGAGAAATCATTCTGCGTGAGGAACCGGACGCGATCGTCGTGCCGGATGAAGCCGTGCAGTGGGATGGCGAGAACACTCTCGTGTTCGTCCGGGATGCCCGATTTTTTGAGGAGGATCGTCCGAAATTCTTCGTGGCGCGATCGGTGCGGACCGGTGTGAAACAGGATGGATTCACGGAAATCATTGCCGGTGTGCTTCCTGGCGAAGTGGTGGCGTCGCGCGGCAGTGATGTGCTGCGGGCACAGCTTCTGAAAAACAATCTGGGTGCCGGATGCACCTGTGGCCACTGACATTCTCAGGTCAGGTGTCTTCCGGAAACGGTCCGGGAGACCTGTCGACGAGACCGGCGGGGCCGGTCGGTCGGCTTCGGAAATTTTCCACGAACGGACGGATTCATGCTCACGCGACTGATTGATCTGGCACTGCACCACCGTGCCGCGGTGCTGCTGGGCATTCTTGTGCTGGTCGCCGGCGGCGGTTATGCGCTCAGCCAGCTCGATGTGGATGCCTTCCCGGACACGACACCGGTGATGGTCCAGGTCAATACCACGGCACCGGCACTGGGTCCGGAAGAGATCGAACGGCAGATCACGTATCCGATCGAACAGTCTTTGAGCGGACTGCCGGCTCTGAAGAACATTCGTTCCGTGACCAAATACGGATTCTGTCAGGTGGTCGTCACCTTCGAAGACGGGACGGACATCTATTTCGCTCGTCAGGTGGTCGGCGAACGTCTGGCCACGGTGGAGCTGCCGGCCGGTGTGGGGCGGCCGAAAATGGGACCGGTGGCGACCGGCCTGGGCGAAGTGTTTCATTATGTCCTCACGTATCCCGGCATCGATTTCAACAGACTGCCCCGGCAGGAACGGGAGCGTCTTCTCACGGAACTGCGTACGACTCATGACTGGGTCGTGAAGCCTCAGTTGAGAACGGTGCCGGGAACGGCGGAGATCAACAGCTGGGGCGGTTATGAGAAACAGTTTCAGGTTCTCGTGGATCCGGCCGGTCTGGTTTCCCGGGGACTGACCTTCGACGACATTGTCCGTGCGCTCCAGCAGAACAACCGGAACGCCGGTGGCGGCAACGTGGACCGGATGGGAGAAATGCTGCTGGTCCAGGGGCTGGGCCGCACCACGGACATTCCGCAGATCGAGAACATCGTGATTCGTTCGGTCGACGGAGTGCCGGTCAGAATCCGCGATGTGGCCACCGTTCGCATCGGCCATGAGATTCGGCGCGGTGCCGTGACGGCGGACGGTCGCGGGGAAGTCGTGATGGGTCTGGGCTTCATGCTCATGGGAGAAAACACGCACCAGTACACGGAAGCTCTGAAAGAACGTCTGGCGGAGGTCCGGGAGAATCTGCCGGAGGGGATGGAGCTGCTCACGATGTACGACCGCACGGAGGTCGTGGATTCGGTGATCGACACGGTCCGCAGAAACCTGTTCGAAGGCGGTCTGCTGGTGGTTGCCGTTCTGTTTTTCTTCCTGGGGAATCTGCGGGCCGGTCTGATCGTGGCTCTGGCGATTCCGCTGTCGATGCTGTTCGCGTTCAGCGGAATGTGGCGGTTTGGCATTTCGGCCAGTCTGCTGAGTCTGGGGGCGATCGATTTTGGGCTGGTCGTGGACAGTTCCGTGGTGATGGTGGAAAACTGCGTGCGGCATCTGGCCCATGCGAATCCTCTGGGCCGCAGTCGTCTGGAGCGGATTCGGGATGCGGCTGTCGAGGTGCGCGGGCCGACGATGTTCGGCGAACTGATCATCATGATCGTGTACCTGCCCATCCTGACTCTGGAAGGGATCGAGGGGAAGATGTTTCGGCCGATGGCGATGACCGTCATTTTCGCTCTGGCCGGTTCGATGTTTCTTTCCATGACGCTCATGCCGGTTCTGGCCAGCCTTTGTCTGCCCCGAAAAGTCAGCCACCGCGAACCGCTTCTGATTCGTGTTCTCAAGCGGCTGTACCACCCGGTTCTTCACTTCACGATGCACCAGAAAGCGGCCATCATCGGGTTTGCCGCCATGGTTCTGCTGGTGGCCTTCGGCATGATCGCTCCCAATCTGGGAACGGAATTCATGCCTCAGTTATCCGAAGGTTCGGTGGCTATCAATGTGGTGCGCCTGGCCGGAACGAAGCTGGACGAATCGATTCGATTCAATACGCAGATGGAAAAGGCTCTGCTTGAAAAGTTTCCCGATGAAATCTCTCATGTCTGGAGCCGGATTGGTTCTGCAGAAATCGCCACGGATCCCATGGGGCTTGAACTGACAGACATTTTCATCACTTTGAAAAAACGCAGCGAATGGAAACGGGCATCGACGCAGGCGGAACTCACCGCCCTGTTCGAACAGACCCTGCAGAGTCTTCCGGGCCAGCGGCTGGCGTACACGCAGCCGATCAAACTGCGAATGGACGAACTGGGAACCGGCACGCGGGCCGACATCGCCGTGAAGCTGTATGGAGACGATCTGGATGAACTGGCGGCCACGGCAGCAGACATCGAACGGGTGCTCATTGAAGTGCCCGGTTCAGCCGATGTGGGCGCCACGCAGCTCACCGGACAGCCGATGCTGCAGGTGAAGATCCGACAGGACCAGATCGCCCGCTACGGTGTGCCCGCTTCGGCCGTTCTGGATCTGGTGGAGGCTCTGGGAAACCGTCGTGTGGGAGACGTCTTCCAGGGCCAGCTGCGTTTTCCGCTGACAGTACGGCTGCCGGACGAGTATCGGAGTGATCCGGAACGGATTGCATCCCTTCCGGTGACCACGCCGCGGGGGGAGCAGATTCCTCTGGAACGTCTGGCCGACGTGATGTTCACATCCGGTCCGTCTCAGATTTCACGGGAATGGGGCCAGCGGCGCGTCACGGTGTCCGTGAATGTGCGGGGACGGGATGTGGGCAGTTTCGTGGCGGAGGCCGAACGGAAGATCGCAGAGCAGGTGACAATGCCGTCGGCCCGCTACCGCGTGGAATTCGGCGGGCAGTTCGAGCATATGATTCAGGCGCGGCAGCGTCTGATGATCGTGGTGCCGGTGGCTCTGGTGCTCATCTTTTCTCTACTGTACGCCACCTACGGCAACGTGATCGACACAGTGCGGGTTTTCACCGGCATCCCGTTCGCGTGGACCGGCGGCATCGTGGCTTTGTGGCTTCGGGACATGCCCTTTTCGATTTCAGCGGCTGTGGGATTCGTCGCCCTGTCCGGCGTGGCCGTGCTGGATGATATGCTGCTGGTATCCACCATCCGTCAGCTCATGGGGAAAGGACACGACCTGGAGCAGGCGGTGGAAGAAGCGGCTCTGACCCGCCTGCGTCCTGTGCTGATGACGACTCTGGTGGCCGCTCTGGGCTTTGTGCCGATGGCTTTCAGCACGGGGATGGGGGCGGAAGTCCAGAGGCCGCTGGCGACAGTGGTCATCGGCGGGGTCATCAGCGCGACCATCATGTCACTGCTTGTGCTGCGTGTTTTGTACGTGGTGTTTCAGAATCCATTCGGTATTCGGCGGCGTGCCGTCGCAGGTTCGTCGGAATCGGAAAGAATCAATGGTCATGCGGGGCGCGACCTGCTGCCGGCAGGTGCGGCGCGCGGCCGGGAATCTCAGAAAAGGCAGCCGGATGGGTCGGGTGCCGATGTTTACTGAGGAAATGTTTTGCAAACGGAGAAAATGGAAATGCGTCTGACACAGGGAATCATCACGGCAGCGGTTCTGCTTCTGGCGGGCACGCTGTCCGGCTGCCAGTCGGAAACGGCAGGTCCTCAGGTAGCATCCGCCGAAGCAGGCGGTGAGGAACACAGTGAAGAAGCGGCCGGCCACGATCATGGCGGCTGGTGGTGTACGGAACACGGCGTGCCGGAAGAGGAATGCGCTCAGTGTCAGACATCACTGGCTGCGGAATTCAAGGCGAAGGGAGACTGGTGCGACGAACACGACCGGCCCGAATCGCAGTGCTTCAAATGCCATCCGGAAAACTTCGAGGCTTTCGCAGCGCGCTACGAAGCGAAGTTCGGCGAACGCCCCCCGCAGCCGGAAGAATGACGGCCGTCGAAACGTCAGCCCGGTCATGATGCGGCTGGTGTGCGAAAGCCGGCGGCGCGGCGGTCGGCTGGCAGGTCCCCTGAAGCACAGCGTCAGGCAGGGTGACGCTGTGCGACAGGGGCGTATCGCGATGGCCTGACGGCCCGATTCAGGAGTTCGGAGCGGTTGCAGCAGCCGTCGGGTCGTCCGTTTGTCGACAATGAGGGATTCCACGGTCGTTTCTGCGTGTCCTTCCGGCCAAAAGGGGAGCACAACGGACGCGGACGATTGCGGAAAACGGTGTTCCGATTGAATCGAACAGAGAAACTGTAACGCCCGATGGCAGTCCGGCAGGCCATCGAAACGATTCAGACCGATAAAACGAAAGGACCGCTTCAGCCGTGCCAGCAGGCACGCCGGTTACAGGCGGTTCGTTCTGAATCATCTCCCTGCGGGCGATCGTTTGATGGTCTGTCGAACTGTCACTGCTGTTCTGACCGTTGTTCTGCTGCTGCAGACCGTTGTGCCGTGCTGCACGTGGCAGGCGCCGGTGTCGCGATGTGCCGCGTCAGCTATGGTTCGCGGGACGGTGTCTGCCGCTGCTGGTGGCTGCGGTTGCACGAAACAGACCGGAATCCGGCACGGTGAGCCTGGCTGTGGTCATCAGGTCCCTGGATCATCGAAGTCGTGTCCGTACTGCCGCGATTGTCGGTGGCATGCTGCCGTCGGTGATGCATCTCGGTGCGATTTGGAACAACTTTTCAGCGGGATCTGGTGTGCCGCGGACCGCAGGACGATGCGTCTGGTGTGTCTGAGCGGGGAATGTCCGGCCGAAACGCAATGCGATCGCGTGCAGTTGTGTTGTCTGCATCGAATCCGGGTGCGGATTTAGGCGGGCGCGTGTGCTGTTCCACTTTGCCGCCTGTCCCACTTTCAGAACCTCCAGTGACCCCGCTGTTTCGGATGGATCCCATGAACACGACACGATGCCTCTTTTTATTCTGGGCACTGACTGTGCCGGTTACGCTGCTTCAGCCCGGCTGTGCTGTTGCTCCAGATGCCCTGCTCAGACCGGCTGCAACGTCCGTCGTGACGGAAGAAGATGAGTCAGACAGGGTGAGTGAACGGGACTGGTCGCAGGAGCATTCTGTCAGCAGACCGCTGACAGATGATTCGGCCAATCCGGAGTCGAAGCCGAGCGGTGTGCGGCCGGTGGCCTGGGAAGAGAACGAATGGATCTCAGACAAGGTGCCAGACAGCGACCCTGCAGATGCGGATGGAACCGGCGAGACGGCTTTTCCGCTGGAGACGACATTCGAGCAGGCGGAGGATCTGTTTGAACTGTCTTCTGCTGTCCATCTTCTGCCGCGTCAGGATGTCGCGTCGGAAGGGGAACTGACTTTGCAGACCGTGGAGCAGATTGCTCTGACGCACAATCCGGCCATTCGGCAGGCCGAAGCGGCATCAGCCCGGGCCGGCGGCATTCGGACTCAGGTCGGTCTGCGGCCCAATCCCAGCATGGGGTATTTCGGACAGGAAATCGGCAATGAAAATGCGGGAGGACAGCACGGTGCGTTTGTGTCCCAGACATTCGTTCGTGGTGGAAAACTGGATCTGAACCGGCGCGTGATCAGTCATGATGTCAACGCGATGAACTGGCAGATCGAAGCTCAGCGTCAGCGGGTTCTGACGGATATTCGTGTGGCCTTCTATGAAGCGCTGGCTGCTCAGAGACGCCTGGAACTGGCTCGCGAGTTCCGAGGGGTGGCTCAGCGTGGGGTTTCCATATCAGAGCAGCGTATCGAAGCACAGGTCGGCAGCCGTCCGGATCTCCTGCAGTCGGAAATTCAGCTCAATGAAGTCGATCTGACGATTCAGCAGGCAGAATACCAGCTTTCTGCAGCACTTCAGGAGCTGGCGGCTCTGGCGGGTGTCAATGATCTGGGTGATCGCAAACTGGCCGGGGAACTGAATCGCCAGGTCGTCGAAAGGGATACGGAATCGGAGTTTCTGAAGATCGTTCAGAACAGTCCGGAACTGGCCGCTGCGCGTGCTCAGGCCGATCGCGCCCGAGTGAATCTGCAGCGGCAGAAAGTCCAGCCGATCCCCAACATCACCGGCCAGGTGGGTGCGGCGTACGACGACTCGACAGGAAACTCATTCGCCAATATTCAGTTGAGTCTGCCGGTTCCGGTTCACAATCGGAACCAGGGGAACATCCGGGCCGCTTTCGCAGCGTACTGTGCGGCCACTCAGAATGTCCGGCGTATTGAGCAGCGGATTCGCCGGGATCTGGCTCGAGTGATGAGAGAGTATCGGGTGGCTGAAGCGACAGTGCGGCGTTATGAAGAGAGTATTCTGCCGCGGGCCCGCGAAACTCTCGATCTGATGCAGAAGGCCCAGGAAGCCGGTGAGTTCGACTTTTTGCGGGTTTTGATCGTGCGTCGGGCCTATTTCGACGCGAACTTCCAGTACGTGACAGCTCTGGGACGCCTGGCTCAGGCGGAAGCCCAACTGGATGGACTGCTGCTGACCGGTGGACTGACGACTGTGCCGATGTACACAAAGCAGGCCTCTCTGAGAGGGCAGGCTCTGAGTGGCCAGTAGGGATCCCAGAAGACGGTGTCGGGGGGGACGGCAGGGCCGATGGCTGTGTCGTCAGAAGGATATGGGAGTGTGGTCATCCGGACGCCATTCGCTGTCCGGATCATCGCCCGAAATCCGGCAGGAGTACGGTTTTCGGGAGGCACCACAGGGGCGCCACAGTCCCTGTTTGGTTCGGCATGAGTCGTGCAGGTGGGTTTCTGGAGCGGATCTCTGTAGACGACCGCGCGAAATACCGATACAACCCGTGCAAATGCTCTTTTCGGATGGTTCCGAGGGACGTCGCTTTCTCCGGTCGGATCATGATTCACGGCATCGTTTCACTCCTGACGACCTGGGCGATCGTGCTTCACGCACTCGTCGGATGCTGTGCGCACCATGCACATGCCGGAGTGGACACCGTTTCTGACGGAACGATCGTGTCGTCGGCAGCCGGCTGTTGTTCATCCTGCTGTTCGCACGGCGTGGGCGATCTGGGGTCGGAAAGTTCCCTTTCGCAGGGTGGTAACCAGCACAGCAGCGACGACCGCGGGGATGATCGTTCGTGCGGGGAGAACGGCTGCAGCTTCTTTACTGCCGGCCGGTCTGTCGGGATCGACCTTTTTCTGGCACTGCCGGTGTGGCATCTGACGACGAACGCTGACGCAGCGACCCATGGAACCGGCGCATGCGCCCAACCGCGGCGTTTTTCTGACCGCGGGCTTTTGATCGCGGGTGACCGCTGCGCGCGGGCCATCACGCAGGTCTGGCAGCTTTGAGACACGGCTCTGTCGAGGGGTGCTGAGGCTGTTTCGTCAAACAGTCCGCTGCTGCTGAATTGGGTGCCGAATCATCCGGCCGCTCCTCAAGGTTATTCCCCGAGCCTGCTGAGTGCTGCGCTGGTGAATGGTGCCGTGCTGCATTCTGACATGGCTGCCTCTTTCGGTTGGGATGGGTTCAATGAAAATCGAGTTTTCCACACGCGTTGTCAAATGGGCCTGGATTGTGGGGCTGATCATTGTTGCGGTCGGCGGTGTGGCCACGTCAGGTCGCTGGCTTCCGGCGATGCGGTCCTGGGTGAATGAGACCATTGTGTCCTTCCGCGGTACCGGGAACGTGGAGGAATCCGATGCACACGCAGAAGACGCGCATGCCGGTCATGACCATGCAGCGCATGCCGGACATGCAGAAGAAACATCACTTGAGCTGTCGGCCCAGGCACTCCGCAACATCGGGCTGACAGAAGACATGATTCGCCCGGTGAAGCTCGAAACTTTTCGCCGGTCGATCACGGTTCCGGCAGTTGTCGTGGAACGTCCTGGGCGGACTCGGGTCGAAGTGGCCACACCGATGACAGGAGTGGTGACTCATGTGCACGTCGTTCAGGGGGAGGCGGTGGATCCTGGCACGCTGCTGTTTCAGATTCGCCTGACGCATGAAGACCTGGTCAATGCCCAGACGGAGTTTGTCAAGACGCTTGGGGAACTGGAAGTAGAAGAAAGGGAGATCACGCGGCTGAAAGATGTGACGCGCAGCGGCGCGGTCCCGGGTTCGAAGCTGCTGGAACGTCTTTATGCCCGCGACAAGCTGGTTGTGCTGCTGCGGGCTCAGCGCGAAGCACTGAAACTGCATGGGCTTTCCGCAGAACAGGTGAAGCAGATCGAGCGGGAGCGGCGGCTGCTGCGGGAACTTCAGATCTTTGCTCCGTCTGCCAGCCAGCACAAAGAATCGGAACTGAAACTGACCGGCAGTCCCTTCCGGCCATCTCATTATCGACGCAGGACGGTCGGCTTGAATGATTCGACACCGCTGATTCTCCAGGAGCTGAATGTCTTTCACGGGCAGTCGGTCGCGGCCGGTGATTCGCTGTGTGTGCTGACCGACTACAGTGAGCTGTACATCGAGGGTCTGGCGTTTGAGCAGGATATCAGTGCTCTGCGGCGGGCGTCACAGAACGAGTGGACGGTGGACGGAATGTTCCAGCTTCCCGATTCGAAAGTGCACGTCGTCCGCGGCCTGCGGATCGCCTATCTGTCGAACAATGTGGATCCGGAATCGCGCACGCTGCGGTTTTATGTGCACCTGCCGAATGAGATCAGCAAGGACCGCCGTGAAGACGGCAATCGGTATGTCGAATGGAAGTACCTTCCGGGACAGCGGCTGCAGCTTCGTGTGCCGGTGGAAGAATGGAAGGATCAGATCGTCCTGCCGGTGGATGCGGTGGCGCAGGAGGGAGCCGAAACATACGTGTTTCAGCAGAATGGGAACCATTTCGATCGCGTTGCTGTGCATGTGAAGTATCAGGATCAGTTCTCCGCGGTGATTGAGAATGACGGATCCCTGTTTCCCGGTGATGTGGTGGCTCTGAAGGGCGCGCATCAGATGCAGATGGCTCTCAGAAACAAGGCCGGCGGCGGAGTGGACCCGCATGCCGGGCACAATCACTAGGGGGAATCCGCCATGCTGAATGCGATCATTCGTTTTGCTCTGCGCCAGCGTCTGCTGGTCATGGCTGCGGCGCTGTTTCTGACGGGGTTCGGAACCTGGCAGGCCCGCAACGCTCAGATCGACGTGTTTCCCGACCTGAACCGGCCTCGTGTGGTGATCATGACAGAAGCGCCGGGGCTGGCTCCTGAAGAAGTGGAAACGCTCATCACGTTTCCGATCGAAACGGCGATCAACGGGGCGACGGGCGTTCAGGCGGTGCGCAGTTCATCGGGAGTCGGAATTTCCGTGATCTACGTCGAATTCGACTGGGGCACGGACATTTACAACGATCGTCAGATCGTTGCTGAACGGCTGCAGCTGGTTCAGGAACGCATGCCGGCCGGTGTGAAACCGACGCTGGCTCCGATTTCCTCCATCATGGGCCAGATTCTCATGCTGGGCATGTGGAGTGATGACGGGTCCACAGAGCCTCTGGAACTGCGTACCCTGGGCGACTGGGTGGTGCGGCAGCGTCTGCTGACGATTCCCGGAGTGTCCCAGGTGTTCACGATGGGTGGCGGACGCAAACAGTTCCAGGTTCTGGTCGACCCGGATGCCATGCTGCGTTATGGAGTGACGCTGCATCAGGTGCGGCAGGCGGTGCAGGACAGCAACGAGAATGCCACCGGCGGTTATCTGGATGAACAGGGCCCGAATGAACTTCTGGTGCGGGCTCTGGGTCGGGTGCAGACCGTGAACGATCTGGAGAGGGTGGTGGTCACGATGCGTGAAGGCCGCCCGATTTCTCTGGCTCAGATTGCCCGCGTGATCGAAGGTCCGCAGGTGAAACGTGGTGACAGTTCTGCTTTCGTCCGTGATGAACGGGGAGGGGACTTCACCGGGGGGCCGGCCGTCGTTCTGACGATCAATAAGCAGCCCGGAGCCGACACGCGGCGGGTGACCGACGACGTCATGTCGGCCATTGAAGAACTGAGGCCTTCCCTGCCTGATGATCTGCGGATCGAGCCTCTGTATACGCAGAAATCGTTCATCGACCGGGCGATTGAGAATGTGATTGAGGCGCTGCGGGACGGCGGCATTCTGGTCGTCATCATTCTGTTTCTGTTCCTGATGAATTTCCGGACAACCTTCATCACGCTGACGGCGATTCCGCTGTCGCTGCTGATGACGGCGATTGTGTTCGCGTTCTTCGGTCTGTCCATCAACACGATGACGCTGGGAGGTCTGGCCGTCGCCATCGGTGAACTGGTGGACGATGCCATTGTCGACGTGGAAAACATTTTCCGCCGCCTGCGTGAAAACCGGCTCAGCAGCAGACGGAAACACCCGCTGCTGGTGGTGTTTCAGGCCAGCATCGAAATCCGGAATTCCATCGTCTTCGGCACGATGATTGTCATTCTGGTTTTCGTACCGCTTTTTGCTTTGTCGGGAATGGAAGGACGGCTGTTCGCACCTCTGGGCGTGGCCTACATCGTGTCCATCCTGTCTTCTCTGCTGGTGTCGCTGACGGTCACTCCGGTGCTGTCCTACTGGCTTCTGGGACAGCAGAAACTGGCGGAACACGGTCGGGACGGTTTTGTTCTGCGAACGGTCAAATGGATCGGCAACAAAGTGATCCGCTTCAGCCTGCGGTTCCCCGGAGTCAATCTGGCGGTGACCGGAGCGCTCGTCCTGCTGGCCGGGCTGTTTGTTCTGAATCTGGAACGCGACTTTCTGCCGCCGTTCAACGAAGGGGCCGTGCAGCTGAACGTCGTTCTGCCGCCGGGTACGTCACTGGCGATGTCCAACGAAATCGCGGGACGCGTTGAACGGCGTCTTCAGGAGATCCAGGACATTCTCAAGTTCGTCCGACGGACCGGCCGTGCCGAACTGGACGAACACGCCGAAGGCGTGAATATGAGCGAATTCATTCTGGAGCTCGACCCGGAATCTCCCCGGTCACGCGAAGAGCAGCTCAATGAAATTCGCGAAGCGATGGCCGACATCCCGGGGATCGTGACGGCCGTCGAACAGCCGCTGGCCCATCTGATTTCTCACATGCTTTCCGGTGTCAAGGCACAGATCGGCATCAAAATCTACGGAGATGACCTGGACACGCTGCGCCGCAGAGCACAGGAAATGAGGGCGGCTATCCAGCAGGTTCCTGGAGTGCGCGACCTGCTGGTCGAACCGCAGGTCACCATTCCGCAACTGAGGATTCAGCTCGATCGCGACAAACTGCTGCTTTACGGTCTGACTCCGGTGGGAGTCAACGAGTTCGTGGAAACAGCCATGAACGGGCAGGTCGTGTCGGAAGTTCTGATCGGGCAGCGGACGTTCGATCTGCTGATCCGGATGGATGAAAATTATCGGGAGAATCTCGAAGCGCTGCGGCGGCTGACAATCGATCTGGAGGGCGGGGGCAAAGTGCCGCTGGAAGCGGTGGCACGGATCTATAAGTCCGGCGGGCCGAACACGATCAATCGCGAAAACGTCCGACGGCGTATCGTGCTGCAGTGCAATGTGTCGGATCGGGGTGTTGTCGACGTCGTCCAGGACATTCAGAAGCGCGTTCAGCCGGTGATTGAGAAACTGCCGGCCGGCTACTTCGTGGAGTACAGCGGACAGTTCGAAAGTCAGCAGTCGGCTTCTCGTGTGATTGCCGCTCTGTTCATTGTGTCCATGGTGGGGGTGTTTCTCGTCCTGTTCACGATGTTCCGTTCGGTGAATCTTTCTCTGCAGGTGATGATGGCTCTGCCGATGGCGTTCATCGGCTCGGTGGTCGCCCTGGTGATCACCGGTCAGACGCTGACGGTCGCGGCGATGGTGGGATTCATTTCACTGGCCGGGATTGCCTCCCGCAACGGCATTCTGCTTCTGAATCACTACCTGCATCTGGTGAAGTACGAAGGCGAGGACTGGACGAAGGAAATGATCGTGCGGGCCGGACTGGAACGTCTGGCTCCCGTACTCATGACGGCCCTGACATCCGGAATCGGCCTGGTACCGCTCGTGCTGGCCGCCGGGGAACCGGGAAAAGAGATTCTGTACCCGGTGGCGACTGTGATTCTGGGCGGGCTGATCAGTTCGACGCTCCTGGATTTCTTCGTGCATCCGGCTCTGTTCTGGCTCATCGGGCTCAAAGAAGCCGAACGCGTCGTGAATGAATCGCAGACGGAAGTCGTGCTGGTTGAGGAACATGACGAACCGCATTCGGAGGGAAACAGTTCCACGTCTTCCGACGTGGAACTCGACGCCGCCGGTTCGCCCGTGGAAACGTGATGATTCGGACCGTCTCAGCCAGTCGAAACAGACGGTTCCCTTTTCCTGACAATGATCAACGGGAGATGACCTGTGAAGAAAACTGCCATTCAGATGACGCTTTCGCTTTCCCTTGCTGTGGGTGCCGCAGCGCTGATCGGCTGCACAGACGGACCGTCGGGGAATGACGCGAGTTCCCGTTCCGCTGAGGCAGCGTCGCGTGAGGACGCACATGAGGACCACGGGGACCACAGTCATGAACACGGAGACCATGATCACAGCGGGCACAGCCATCCCACGGAAGGGCCGCATCATGGAGATCTGGTTGAACTGGGGAATGAGGAGTTCCATGCGGAGATCGTGCACGGCGACGGAACAGTCACGGTGTACATTCTGGATTCCGGTGCCCACGAAACGGTTGCCATCGAATCGGATGCGATCACCATCAATGTGCGGCACGACGGAAAACCGGAACAGTTTCAGCTGGCCGCATCGCCGGACGCAGGCGATCCGGAAGGACGTTCCTGTCGGTTCGTATCGAATGATGCGGAACTGGCCGAACATCTGGACGACCAGTCCGCCGAACCGCGACTCGTGCTGACCATCAACGGAAAATCGTATCGAGGTGTGATTTCTCACAGCCACGACCACGACCACGACCACGACCACGATGA
>WFTL01000093.1 GCA_015485495.1 Planctomycetaceae bacterium | reverse complement strand
GGTGCCGGACGACCGGGTGCAGAACCTGGCAGAACAAACCCTGGAGATGCTGTGACGGCGGACGGTCTGTGATGAAAGTCGCTCTGTTCATTCCCTGTTACATCGACCAGCTTTATCCGCAGGTCGGCCTGGCCACGGTGGCTGTTCTGAGGCGGTTCGGGGTGGATCCGGACTTTCCCGAAGATCAGACATGCTGCGGTCAGCCCATGGCGAATTCCGGGTTTCTCGAACAGACACGTCCTCTGGCCGACCACTTCATCGATGTGTTCGAAGGCTATGACTACATCGTGGCCCCTTCGGGAAGCTGCGTGTCGATGGTCCGCCACCATTACGATGCATTCTTTCACGACCGGGAAACACGATCGGCGACCGTTCGCCGGCAGACGCTGGAACTGAGCGAGTTTCTTGTGCAGGTGCTGGGCGTGACGCAGCTGACCGGCGTCTTTCCTCATCAGGTGGGGATTCATCAGAGCTGTCATGGTCTGAGAGAACTGCGGCTGGCTCCGTCATCGGAATCGCGCACACCTCAGCCGGCGCTGCTGGCGGGGCTGCTGAACGGCCTGGAAGGAATTTCCTTCTCCACGCTGCAGCGGGCCGATGAATGCTGCGGGTTCGGAGGCACCTTTGCGGTCAGCGAAGAAGCCGTGTCCTGCATGATGGGAGAAGACCGGGTGAACGATCACCTGCAGGCAGGAACCCAGGTGCTCACAGCCGGAGACATGTCGTGTCTGATGCATCTGGACGGGATCATCCGCCGCCGCCGCGATCCGATCCGTGTGATGCATTTCGCTGAAATCGCCGCAGAAGCCATTGCTTCAGCAGTCTGAAAGTCCCCTGCCATGGATCATTCCGTACTGGCACGCCGGTTTGTTTCTGATCGTGATCGTGCCGCCTGGCACGATCGGGCCCTGTGGTTCGTCCGCGAAAAACGCGACCGGCAGGCCGACGACATTCCGGAATGGGAACGGCTGCGCGAAACCGCATCGGCCATCAAACAGCACACCATGTCGCGTCTGGCGGATTATCTGGAAGCATTCGCCCGGCATGCTCAGGCGCGAGGCGTTCAGGTGCACTGGGCCCGGGATGCCGCCGCTCACAACCGCATCGTGCATACGATTCTGAAGCGGCACGATGTCCGCCGGATCGTCAAAAGCAAATCGATGCTGACCGAAGAGTGCGGCCTGAATCCGTATCTGGAAGAACGCGGCATCGTGGTGACAGACACCGATCTGGGAGAACGCATCGTTCAGCTCCGCCAGGAAGCTCCCAGCCACATCGTGCTGCCGGCCATTCACATTCGGAAGGAAGAAGTGGGCGACCTGTTCCACCGCCATCTGGGCACAGAAGCGGGAGAATCCGATCCGGCCCGTCTGACGGAAGCGGCTCGCCGGCATCTGCGGCAGGAATTTCTGTCGGCCGATGCCGGCATCACGGGCGTCAATTTCGCCGTAGCTGAAACGGGCGGATTCGTCGTCTGCACGAACGAAGGCAACGCCGATCTGGGAACGTCTCTGCCGAACCTGCACATCGCCTGCATGGGCATGGAAAAACTGGTTCCCCGGACACAGGATCTGGCCGTGTTTCTGAGGCTGCTGGCCCGATCGGCCACCGGCCAGCCGATCACCACGTATTCGACGCACTTTCACGGCCCCCGGCCGGGCGCTGAGCTGCATGTGGTGATTGTCGACAACGGCCGCAGCCGCATCCTGCAGTCGGAATCCTTCCGCCGCAGTCTGAACTGCATTCGCTGCGGAGCCTGCATGAACACCTGTCCCGTGTTTCGCCGCAGCGGCGGACACAGTTACGAAAGCACCGTGCCCGGCCCCATCGGATCGATTCTCGCTCCGGCCCGCAGCCCGCACCGGCACCATTCCCTGCCGTTCGCCTGCAGTCTGTGCGGTTCCTGCACGGACATCTGCCCGGTAAAGATCGACCTGCATCACGAACTGTACACGATGCGCAGCGTCCTGGATCAGCAGGGGGCGCTGAGCAGACGCAAGAAACTGGCCATGACCATCACTTCACACATTCTGCAGCGGCCCTGGCTGTATCGCACTGCCGGACGCCTTCTGCGTCTGGGGCTGCGGCGGCTGCCGCGATTTCTTCTGTACACGCCTCTGAATGCCTGGGGACGCCAAAGGGAAATGCCGCCCGGTCCCCGACGGGCATTTCGCGACCTGTACCGCCGCCAGCCGAAGGACCGCTGAACCAATGACCGATGATTCGATTCTGCCGGATTCCGCCCGGCATTTTCTGGAGCGTCTGAGAAGCGCTCAGCCGCCGGCCACACCTCTGCCCGAACTGCCGGTCACAGGTCCGTGGCTGACGTTCGACAATGCCGCCGAGCGCTTCCAGGCCATGACCGAAGCGGTCGGCGGCCGCTGCCTGTTCGTTGCCGATGCGGCCGCCGCCGAAGCGGCTCTGGAAGAACTGCCGGCGTGGTCCCGGGCGGCCACGCGATGCTCTCTGGTCGCGAACATCGGAAGTTCCACCTTCGATCCGGCAGCCGTCGATGATCCGCACGAGCTGCAGCACACCGACTTCGCCGTTCTGCCGGGAGAATTCGGCGTGGCCGAAAACGGAGCCGTCTGGGTGACCGACGAACAGGTTCCTCACCGGGCCCTGTTCTTTCTTCCGCAGCATATCGCCCTGGTCATTCCGGCAGAGCAGATCGTTCACAATCTGCATGAAGCCTATGACCGCCTGCGCCCGCAGGATCATCGGTTTGGTGCATTCATTTCCGGACCGTCGAAAACCGCCGACATCGAACAGTCGCTGGTGATCGGTGCCCACGGGGCCCGATCACTGACCGTTCTGGCCGTGCAGAATCGGTTCTGACGAAATGACGGCTGAGCAGATTCCGGCGATCTGTGCGGCGTGAATCTCTCCGGCTTCTACTCGTCCAGTTCCAGGTTCCAGTAGGCGTCGCTGATGAATTTCGACCAGCTTCCCAGCCGCACCGTGTGGCGGGCATAAGCCGGACTCCACACGGGCCGCCGAGGTGGACGTTTCAGGGGCATGCCGGCCTGCTGCGGCGTGCGGTTCCCCTTGCGGTGGTTGCAGGCCACACAGGCCAGGACGCAGTTCGTCCAGGTCGATCGGCCGTTCTGCGCTTTAGGCAGCACGTGGTCGATCGTCAGTTCTTCACTGCCGGGCCGACAGCCGCAGTACTGGCAGGTGTAAGCATCGCGTTTGAACACGTTGCGGCGGCTGAAGGCCACCACGTTCCGCGGCGTCCGGTTGTAGCGCGTCAGGGTGACGACTTCCGGAACCTTCAGTCTCAGCCACTGCGTTCGAATGACCGGTTCGTCCTCATCCGGAACCAGGCGGGCCCATTCTTCCCACGTGTGCTGCAGGAAGCTTTCGGGATCCACGATGCGGGCCGAATCGTTCCACACCTTGATCAGAGTGCGTGCCACCGTGGAAACCCCCACGGGCTGCCAGCTGCGATTCAGGACCAGTGTCGGCCGATTGAGTGTCGAAGTGACCACGTCTGCCCTTCCTGATGAGTGCCGCCCATGTCCCGGATGCCGTACGGGACCGGGAACGCTGATAAATTAGTCTGCGGGCGGATTCCTTTCGAGTCAGATCCTGTGAGGAAACTCCTTGGGTCAGATTTCGGTGTCCGCCTCACCGCCGAAGCCGACGAAAAACAGACAGGACAGCAGTGTCTGCCGCGGTGCAGGCTGTTAGAATCACAGAAGACACGGCGGAAGCGCGACCGGACTCAACGATCATCGCTCAGACGTTCTGTGCCTGCCGGGATCTCCGGCGACAGCAGACACCGATCGGACCGGGGCGGTTCGCACGTTCGGATGCAGAAAGGCAGTCGGTCCGGCTGCCGCATATGCGGCTCACCGAATGGTCCGCCGGCCGAATCTGTGGGTCGGTCCGTGCACGCGGCCACCGACAACGGACCGCCGAGGTTCCCGCCTTTCCATCTTTCAGTGTGTGTTCTTTTCTTTCCGCATCATCCTTCCGCAGACAGACCGATGAACAGCAGCCACTTGCCCTGGTTTCAGGAGATCTGCCGACGAACGTTTCTTGGCCGTTCAGGAGTGGGCGTGGGAGCGGCCGCCTGGACAGCTCTGTTTTCCACCGGAAACGCGGCGGCAGCCGGGGCAGGCCCGCGTCCGCCCCATCATCCGCCCCGGGCGCGCCGCGTCATTTTTCTGTGCATGGCCGGCGGTCCGTCTCATCTGGAAACGTTCGACTACAAGCCGAAACTGGCCGACATGCACGGGCAGCCGATGCCGGCATCGTTCACCGAAGGGCAGCCGATTGCCCAGCTTCAGGGCCAGCAGCTCCGCTGTCAGGGCCCGATGACCACCTTCCGCCGCTGCGGCAGCAGCGGCACACTGATCAGCGATTTCCTGCCGTGGCACCAGAAGATGGCGGACGACCTGTGCGTCATTCGATCCATGGTCACCGAACAGATTAATCATGATCCGGCGCACACGTTCATGAATACGGGGACAGCGCTGAGTGGTCGACCGTCGATGGGGGCATGGGTGACCTACGGACTGGGAAGCGAAACGCAGAACCTTCCCGGCTTCGTCGTAATGACCAGCGTCGGTGGCCGCAATCCTCAGCCGATTGCTTCCCGGCAGTGGTCGTCCGGATTTCTGCCGGGGCGTTTTCAGGGAGTCGAATTCAGTTCCACGGGAGCTCCCGTGCACTATCTCAATTCGCCGCCCGGGGTCAGTCGGCAGCAGCAGCGTCAGCTCATCGACGCCGTGCGGGATCTGAACCGGCACCGCACGCAGGGACGGATCCGTCCGGAAACAGAAACGCGCATCGCCGCCGCGGAAATGGCATTTCGCATGCAGACATCCGTTCCGGAACTGATGGACATGTCGGATGAACCCCGGCATGTACTGGAGATGTACGGTGCGGAACCCGGCGACGGTTCCTACGCGTCGAACTGTCTTCTGGCCCGGCGGCTGGCCGAACGAGGCGTGCGGTTCATTCATCTGTATCACCGCGGCTGGGATCATCACGGCGATCTGGTGAAACACATGAACACCTGCTGCGGGCTGACAGACCGAGCCACCTGGGCGCTCGTTCAGGACCTGAAACAGCGCGGCATGCTCGACGACACCCTGATCATCTGGGGCGGAGAATTCGGACGGACTCCCATGTTTCAGGGCAAGGGCGGTCCGGGGCGCGATCATCACATCAAAGGCTTTTCCATGTGGATGGCCGGCGGCGGCGTCCGCGGCGGAACCACGTGGGGCAGCACGGACGAACTGGGGTACCACGCGGTCGACAACGTGGTGCCGGTCCGCGATCTGCATGCCACGATGCTGCACCTTCTGGGCATCGACCACGAACGGCTTTCTGTTCCCCATCAGGGCCTCGACATGCGTCTGACGGGAGTGGAAGAAGCCCACGTTCTGCACGACATTCTGACATGAATGCCGCACACCACCCGGCCGACGGACAGAATCATTCCGTCCGATCAGCCTGCCAGTCCGGTCAGGCGAAATCCGTCTGCGGACAGTTCCGAAAGGAAATGGGGTTCATCATGACGCAGCACCTTCGCCCGCAGATCCCGTTCTGTCCGCGGTCCGTCACCTGGCGGAAGGGATGTCGGGCAGCATGCGGTCTCGCTGCAGCCGTCCTTGCGGCTGTCCTGGCCGGCATCCTGCTTATGTTTCCTGCTGCAGCGACCGAACGGACTTCCGGCGTCCGCAGCATCATCGGCGACCCCTATGATCTGGCAGGAAATCGAATCGTCTTCACGAACTGGCATTATGTTCGTCCGGGAATCTATGCCTGGAAAGACGCCGACGGCCGCAATGTGACGGCTGTTCGCAGACGGCTTCCTGACGAAGACAGCGTCCGTTTTTCGGCAACCGACATTCCCCGGGGAATTCGTCTGTCTGTTCAACAGCCTGTTCGCACCGGCCCCATCGATCTGCCGGAAGGGCCGTGGGACGATCACCGGATCACCGGGCGGACGCTGCTGCGCGACGGATCCGTGTTCCGTCTGTGGGCACAGGTCACCATGTCCGACGGCAGTCTCATGCCGTGTCTGTTCGAATCGCCGGATGGTCAAAAGTGGTCAGCTCCACGGCTGGGTCTGGTCCGCTGGAACGGCAGTAAAGACAACAATTTTCTGCCGACCGCCCCGCGACACGTTTTCATCGATCCGTCCGCTCCTGATACCGAACGCTACAAAGGCGTTTCCATTGCTCATGACCTGAGCCGCGCAGCGTTCGAAGAATGGAAAAAACAGCACCCGAACGCCTGGGAACATCGGGCGGACCGTGGGGAAACGATTTTCGCCGTCCGCGGGTTCGTTTCTCCGGACGGGCTCCGCTGGAACAGGCTTCCGGAACCGCTGGTCGTGGAACACAGCGACACAGACATCATCGCCGAATATGACAGCCGAAGCCGAAAATATGTTCTGTACACGCGCCACTACGACGCCGGCCCGCAGTCCACTCAGGTTCCTCCGGATCCGTCACTCCGAAGCTGGCTGGGTGATTTCGGTGGTGCCGGGCGCCGTTCGATCGGCCGCAGCGAAAGCGATCGTTTCGACCGATTTCCGCTGTCGGATCTGCTGATGATCCCCGGACCGCGGATGCTTCCTTCGGAAGTGTTCTATACGAACTGCAAAACGTCGATTCCCGGTGCACCGGACCAGCACCTCATGTTCCCGGCCGTCTGGGACATCGCCACGGATACGACCCGTATCGTCATGGTCTCCAGCCCGGACGGCCGGGTCTGGAATGATATCCCCGGAGGAACCGTTCTTACCACCGCATCGTTCGGTCAGTGGGATGGCGGCTGCGTATTCGCTTTTCCGCACCTGACGGAGCTGCCGGACGGCAGTTTTGTGCTGCCCTACCGCGGTTACAGCGTGCCCCACAAGTTTCCCCGCGGACAATGGACCTGGCACATCGGACTGGCCGTGTGGCCCCAGGGACGCATCGTCGCTCTGGAAGCACCGGACTTCGGCGAGTTCGCCACTGTGCGGATCATGCCGCCCGGCCGACACCTGCGAATCAACGCTGTCACGAAACGCGCCGGAAGTATTCTTGTCGAGGCGGCCGATGCCCAGGGACGACCTCTGCCCGGAAGAACATTCCAGGACGCGGTTCCCATTCGAGGAGACCACTACCGGACAACCGTTCGCTGGAACGAAGCAGATGATCTCGGTTTTCGCGAAGGCGAACCCATCATTCTGCGTTTCCGCATGCGTCATGCGCGCCTGTTTTCTCTGGACTTCGATTAACCGATACTGGCACATCGGCCGGTTGCGTGCACCGGCACGACGGAAGAACCGGGAAAGACGGGCAGAACAGGAAGAACGCGCCGGTCGAAAGCAAACGGACGCCGGCCGGTTGTTTTGTTTTGTCATCCTGGTGAGGCAGGATTCGTTCGGAACGGCTATCGTGGGTGCACCGAATCCCTGACACGGGATCCGGAAAAAGCGGGCTTGTTCGCGCTCCGCACAGCCCCATGGTCCCCACGTCTGTTATCGGAAAGATGCCGGAGTGATCCTTCCTTCCGGT